>JAQTOT010000156.1 GCA_028713145.1 Methylococcales bacterium | reverse complement strand
AAAATTGCAAACGATGATAATAACGACAAACGCCATAACAAACCGCTTGCACAAAGGCTTTTTCTTGTGGATTTTCGAGTGTGGAAAGCGTGTGTTCTAACGCGCTAGTGAGCGATTGCCCACCGTCTAAAACGCGCACCAAAGTTTGCGCCGCTACAAGGCGCGTATTTTTACTCATTGATTTTTAACCCTGTTTTTGTCGATAACGATAATATGCCGCACACGCGCCTTCTGACGAAACCATCGTTGCACCTAGCGGATGTTCAGGTGTGCAAGTGGTGCCGAACTCAGCGCATTGTGCGGGTTTGATTAAACCTTGCAACACGTCGCCACTTTTGCATTCAATCGGTTCTTGCGTGTTAATTTCACCAACTGCAAAACGATTTTCCGCATTCCAATCGTCATAATCTGAATTCAACGCCAAACCGCTATTTGCAATTTCACCCAAACCGCGCCAATTCCGATTCACCACGTTAAACACGTTGTGAATTAACTTTTGAGCGGGCAAATTGCCTGCTTCCTTCACCACGCGCGTATATTGATTTTCAACGGCAAAACGTTTTTCTTCGAGTTGTTTTACGCACAAGTAAATGCCTTGCAAAATGTCTACGGGTTCAAAACCTGTCACGACAATTGGCATTTTATATTTTTCACAAATGGGCGCGTATTCATGAAAACCCATAATCGAGCAAACGTGACCTGCGCCAAGAAAACCTTGTACGCGATGATTTTCAGTCGAAAGTAACGCTTCCATCACGGGTGGCACGCGAACATGGCAAATTAACAGCGAAAAATTTTTAAGCTGTTTCAATTTCGCTTGATACGCCGCGAGCGCAGTCGTCGGTGCAGTCGTTTCAAAACCGACACCAAAAAACACCACTTCTTTGTCAGGCGAATTTTCAGCAATGGCGAGCGCGTCGAGCGGTGAATAAACTATGCGAATATCTGCACCTTGCGCTTTTAAACTGAGTAAATCTTGATGTGAACTTGGCACGCGCAACATATCGCCAAATGAACAAAAAATGACATTCGGTTGTGCGGCAATGGCGAGAGCTTTATCGATATACGCAAGTGGCGTGACGCAAACTGGGCAACCAGGGCCATGAATTAACTCAATTTGGTCAACCAATAATTGGTCAATTCCGTATTTGATAATGCTGTGTGTTTGTCCGCCGCAAACCTCCATAATTCGCCATTTTTGCGTCGTTAGCGACTTAATCGAATTGACCAATTCCTTTGCGAGCTGGGGATTGCGAAAGGCTTGGGTGTAATTCATAACGTTGCCTCAAAATCGGCTAACTCTGCAAAGGCTTGCAAACTGGCTAAGGCTTCTTCTTCGTCTAACACAGACAGCGCGAAACCCGCATGAACAATGACGTAATCGCCGATTTTAGCTTCGGGAACGTAGGCTAAACTGATTTCTTTTTGTACGCCTGAAAAATCAACAAAGCCTGTTTGAAGTAGCTCGTCGGTGTTGGAATTTAAACTGATAATTTTGGCAGGAACGGCAAGACACATAAAAAAACTCGTTCAAAAGTTGGAATGGCTAAAGCCTAAACATATTGCGACGTATTTTCAAACTTGAAGACGCGCGAATCACAGCAAGCTAAAATTAGTACGTTATAATGTGCCAACAAAAATTTTAAATTTGGATTTAAAACATGACTACTGATTATAAAAAAACGCTAAATTTACCGAATACAGGTTTTTCGATGAAAGCGAATTTAGCGCAACGCGAACCTGAACAACTCAAAAAATGGCAAGCTGCCGATTTATACGGGCAAATCCGTGAAGTTTCTAAAGACCGTCCGAAATTCGTTCTGCACGATGGTCCGCCGTATGCAAATGGTGAAATTCATATCGGTCACGCGGTCAATAAAGTTTTAAAAGACTTCATCATCAAATCCAAAACACTGAGCGGTTTCGACGCACCTTATGTACCTGGTTGGGATTGCCACGGTTTGCCGATTGAATTACAAGTTGAAAAGAAAGTTGGCAAAGCAGGCGTGAAAGTATCGCCGCAAGTTTTTCGAAATGCCTGCCGCGAATATGCTGCCAAACAAGTTGAAATTCAAAAAGAAGCCTTTGTGCGTTTAGGTGTTTTTGGTGATTGGGAAAATCCGTATTTAACGATGAATTTCCAATTTGAAGCCGACACTGTGCGTTCATTAGGTCGAATTGCTGCAAACGGTCATATCGTCAAAGGTGCAAAACCCGTGCATTGGTGTACAGATTGTGGCTCTGCGCTTGCCGAAGCCGAAGTGGAATACGAAGACAAACATTCGCCCGCCATCGACGTGCGTTTTGCGGCAGTTGATAGCTCGGACTTTTTGTTAAATTTCAGTTCGTCACAAGGTCACGGCAAGGTTTCTGTTGTGATTTGGACAACCACGCCTTGGACATTACCAGCAAACCAAGGCGTGGCGATAAATCCAGATTTAACCTACGTTTTGGTGCAACATCACGATGAACGTTTAGTAATTGCTCAAGATTTGCTCGAATCGGCAATGCACCGTTACGGCAATTCGGCTTACACCGTTTTGGCAGAATGCGAAGGTCGGGCGTTAGAAAATCAGTTGTTGCAACATCCATTCTACGACCGTCAAGTGCCAATTATTTTGGGCGACCACGTTACGATTGATGCAGGAACGGGCGCAGTTCATACCGCACCTGCACACGGTCAAGAAGATTACGTTGTGGGTCGCATTTATGATTTACCAGTCGATTGTCCCGTCGGTGGCGATGGCGTATTTTTGCCGAATGTGGAAATTTTCGCAGGCGAACACGTTTTCAAAGCCAATGCTCACGTTTTAGAAGTGTTACACGAACGTGGCGCATTGGTTCACCAACAAACGCTGTTGCACAGTTACCCGCATTGCTGGCGACATCACACACCGATTATTTTTAGAGCTACGCCGCAATGGTTTATTTCGATGAACCAAAATAAATTGCGTGAACAAGCCTTAGCCGAAGTGAAAAAAGTGGCTTGGATTCCTGAATGGGGACAAGCTCGAATTGAAACCATGATGGAAAATCGCCCTGATTGGTGCATTTCACGTCAACGGACGTGGGGCGTGCCGATTGCGTTTTTTGTGCATAAAGAAACAGGCGAATTGCATCCGAAAACGGCTGAATTGATTGAGAAAGTCGCGCAACGCATTGAAAAATCAGGCATTGATGCGTGGTTTGAATTAGAAGCCGCAGAATTACTCGGTGACGACGCAGCGAATTACGACAAAATGACCGACACACTTGATGTTTGGTTTGATTCGGGCGTAACTCATGCAGGCGTTTTAGAACGTCGTGAACAATTGCATTTTCCTGCCGATTTATATTTAGAAGGTTCAGACCAACATCGTGGTTGGTTTCAATCGTCGCTTTTAGCCTCAACTGCCATGAATGGCGTTGCGCCGTATAAAACCGTTTTAACGCATGGTTTCACGGTCGATGCGAAAGGCGAAAAAATGTCGAAATCAAAAGGCAACGTCATTCCACCGCAATCGGTGATGAAAACGTTGGGCGCAGACGTATTGCGATTATGGATTGCATCGACCGATTATCGCGGTGAAATGCGTGTTTCAGATGAAATTTTAGAGCGTACGTCAGACGGTTATCGCCGTTTGCGAAATACGGCGCGTTTCTTGTTGTCGAATTTAAATGATTTCAATCCCGCCGAAGATTTGGTTGAAACAGCAAAATTATTGCCGCTTGACCGTTGGGTGTTAGACCGCGCGTTTTCATTGCAAGACGAAGTCAAAGCCGCTTACGAAACGTATCAATTCCAAACAATTTTCCAAAAAGTGCATCATTTCTGCGTCATTGATTTGGGCAGTTTTTATCTCGACATCATCAAAGACCGTCAATACACCGCAAAAACTGATGGCTTGGCGCGTCGCTCAACACAAACTGCAATGTTCCATGTGTTAGAAGCGTTGACTCGTTGGATTGCGCCAATTTTGAGTTATACCGCCGATGAAATTTGGCAACATTTGCCAGCCGTTCATCAACGTCCAGCGTCGGTATTTTTAACAACTTGGTATGAAGATTTAGTGTCGTTAGATTCGGATGCGGAGTTTAATCATGATTTCTGGCAAACCGTGATGGATGTTCGAGCCGAAGTAAGTCAAGCACTTGAACAATCACGCACGAACAAAGAAATTGGCTCATCGCTTGGCGCAAATGTTGAAGTAGCATGTGACGCAGAAACTTTCGCAACGCTTGAAAAATTAGGCGAAGAATTACGTTTTGTTTTCATCACTTCTGGCGCGGAAATTACGAAATCGGATTCACTCAAAATCACCGTTACACCTTCAACTGCGCCAAAATGCGTCCGTTGTTGGCATCAACGTGAAGATGTTGGCTCGCACGCTGAACATCCCGAATTGTGTGGACGTTGTGTTGAAAATATCGCATTAACTGGCGAAGGCGAAGTGCGTCGTTATGCGTAGTTTTCCAATGCTTAAATGGTTGTGCCTTGCGTTTTTATCGCTCGGTTTAGACCAAGCCAGCAAAATCGCCATTGATAAAACGTTTGCGCTTTATGAATCGATTGCGATTGTGCCGTTTTTTAATCTCACTTACGTTCACAATACAGGCGCGGCGTTTAGTTTTTTAAGTGAAGCGGGTGGTTGGCAACGTTGGTTTTTTGCGGCGTTGGCAATCATCATGAGTACGATTATGACGATTTGGCTCACCAAATTAAAAGAAAACGAAACGCTACTCGCGGTGGCTCTGTCACTGATTTTAGGGGGCGCGATTGGTAATTTAATCGACCGTCTTTTTTATGGTTATGTAATTGATTTTCTCGATGTCTATTACGGAACGTATCATTGGCCAGCGTTTAATATCGCTGATTCTGCGATTACGATTGGCGTGGCGTTGATGCTGGTGGATTCGTTTAAAAACAAAACGTAACATTTAGAAAAACTAGGCAAGGCGCAAAAAATTTCTAATAGTGCTTTGTCTAGCTAAATTAACTGGCAATACCCTACGGGTTGCATAAACTTTCATTCAAAGAAAATTACGAAAATGAGTAACATGAAATTTGATGTTAAAGTCAAAAACCTAGGAAGAATCAAAGAGGCGGAATTCAAGATTCGGTCAATGACAGTTATTACAGGCACGAACGGAACAGGAAAAAGTTTTTTTACTAAGTCACTCTATTCGATTTTCAATGTGATTAACAAGAACGTTTATCACGAATCTATAAGCAAAACTATTCGTGATATTCAGTTACAGTTATTAACGCTTGCCTCTAATGTTAACTATCCCAGTGCAAATGATGTGAATGTTACCGAGGAAATAAGAAGTTATTTAGATGGATTGCAAAATGAATTTGAAGCAGCTTACGAATGGAAAATTGATGATTATCTTTACTTCACAAAATCCAAAGTAGGAGCTGTATCTACTATTAGAAAACGTTACATTTCATATTTGGATGAATTAAATCAGAAGCCTTTAAAAATAAATTCTGTTAGAGGAATTTCTGAGACTATCAGCCAAAATCTTAGCATCCTAGTAATGGTTCTAACTAATTCAACAAATTTCTACAAAAGAGCTTTAGAAAATCATGTAAAAGATGAGCTTTTAGAAAACTTCCAAATATCTGATACAAATGAATTGATCCGTTTTGGAGAGCAGCAGATAGAAATCAAAATTGATGATCTTTTAACAATTGAAATAAGTGATAAAAAATTATCGATTGACACAGGCTCTGATTTTATAGACGACGTTACTTGCTTATCTAGTGTAGTTTTTTTCGAATCCCCTGCTTATTGGAAAGTGCGAGACGCATTGAAGGGTAATCCTTTTATTCGGATGAGGCAAAATGACACGCTTAGTGGTGTTCCAAAGTATTTTTCTGAATTAGACGAGGCTCTTAATAAGAAAACTAAAAAATCTGGAGATTTTGAAAATATAGCGCAAAGTTTGGAAGAAACATTGGGTGGTGAATTTATTTTTAAAAACGACAGTTTATCTTTTAAGGACAGTTCAGGACGTGAAATATCAAAAAATCTGGTTTCTTTTGGTATGACGAACTTAGGGATGATTCATGCTTTGTTAAAGCAAAATGTCATTACAAAAGGTTCTTTTGTTTTTATCGACGAACCAGAAACTAATTTGCATCCTGATTGGCAGGTTAAGTTAGTAAATGTTTTATTAGCTTTAGCTAATGCAGATGTTTACGTTGTTATAACAACACATAGCACTGACATCATAAAAGCACTAGAAGTGAATATCAAAAAACTGCCCATTGATTCTATGGATGAATTCCTCTCTGTTCATTTTATGGATACAGATGGTACGTTGTGTCCATTTGATGCAGAAAATCCTCAACAACAATTGACTGAAGCTAGAAATCTTTTGAATTCTGCTTATGAACAGCTTTATTTTAGTGATTTTTAATTATGTTCGATAAAAGTCAATACTTACGAGTAGTCGAACATAAAGCCTGTAGAGATGGAATAATTGAAAAATCAG
>JAQTOT010000155.1 GCA_028713145.1 Methylococcales bacterium | reverse complement strand
CACTTTGAACCAGATACGGGAAGCAATTTTAATGTTGAACCCTAACACGTCGTTTATCCGACGTGTATCCTGAACTTTCAGTTCTTAGTTCACTAACCTACCAGCTTTAGCTGGTAGTTGTTGAGTAATTCGGTTTCTTGTTCAATCAGCAACGCTTGTGCGTACACTTCGGAAGGTGTGATGACGATTTCAGCGTATGAATTCAAAAGCATAAAATACAGCGTGACAAAGAGGGCTAGTCGTTGCATTGTTTGTCTCCAGCTTTAAGTTGATGAACGAAAATTATGTCATCATTGTTCAGTATCTTCGCCTTGTAGGCTAAAGTTTTAACCCCCATTATGGAAAAAAAGGGGTATTTCTGGAAGTGTCTTGTAAAACCCACATTATTCATAGCTTGTAGGATGAGTTACGCAACGTTTTTTAGGACAGAGAAATTAGAATCATTTTTAGTGTGTTGAAATTCAACTTCAACAGGCGATAAATAATCGTTAGCGGAATGAATCCGAATGCGATTGTAAAAAGCATCTGTAAAACAGCGTCTAAAAGTTGACCACTTTTTAGCAAAAACGTCATTGAATAATTGACCACCTAAAAGGAACTAAAAATATCTTTTTTCATTTATTTTCAATGGGAAAGTTACAATACCATGTTTTTCATGTGGTCAAATTTTAGATGACGTTTGTGACCAACTTTTCAATGATTATTTACAATTTATAAGCAGCTTCTTTAGCTTTTGCATTTTTAATTGCGGTATCTGACAAAGGCATGACGGTATCTTTTTGGCGGTATAAAAATATGCTTTCAAAAGTACCGCCTTTAATGTCGGTATGTCAATGGATTATATTGGACACTATAAGACAATAAAAAACCCGCTAAGTTAGATAACTTGCGGGTTTTTGGACTTCTTTGCATCTCACTAGATGCCTATTTGGTGCCGACGACTGGACTCGAACCAGCACAACTTGCGTCACCACCCCCTCAAGATGGCGTGTCTACCAATTTCACCACGTCGGCGTTAATTTTTATTTTGCACTTTCAACTGGAACAGGCACTTCTGGAGAAACAACTTTCTCAACTGGCTCTGCTTTAACGGGATTTAACACCAATTCTTTTTCAGCAGACTGTTGGCTATTCATTACCGCTAAACCTAAGCTAGTCGTAAAAAACAAGGTTGCTAAAATGGCTGTTGAGCGCGATAAAAATGATGCCGCGCCTTGTGCGCCAAACACAGAACCCGATGAACCCGTTCCAAATGCCGCGCCTGCATCAGCTCCTTTACCTTGTTGCATTAGCACCAAACCAATAACGCCTAAACCTAATAAAACATGAATAACAATAATGACTTGATACATATTAACTCAAACTGTAAAAGCAAAAAATGCGCCGCTTTATGCGGCTTAAGTGGCGCGTATGATAGCGTTTAACCTGATTTTGTTCAAGCAACGATTGCCTTTTTCACATCTTCAGCCAGTTGTTTTGCAAAATTTTCAACAGTTGAAAAATCACGCCCTTCAACCATCACGCGAATCAAAGGCTCTGTTCCCGATGCTCTAAGCAAGACTCTTCCCGAATCGCCTAATGCTTGCTCAACAGCTTTCACTGCGCTTTGAATTCCTGCGTGACTTAAATTTACTTTTTGTTCAGTGCGAACATTGATTAACACTTGCGGATATTTCTGCATTCCCGACTTTAAATCGTGCAACGAAAGCCCCGTTTTTTGCATTTCTGCGACGACTTGTAATGCCGCAATAATCCCGTCACCCGTTGAAGTTTTATCTAAACAAATAATATGTCCCGAATTTTCACCGCCAAGCATACTGTTGTATTCATTCATCATTTCGATAACGTAGCGATCACCAACGTTTGCGCGAAGTAGCGGTAAATTCAAGCCTTTGAGCGCATGTTCCATGCCTAAATTCGTCATCAATGTACCAACGATTGGTCCAGTTAATAAACCTGCTTTCAAGCGTGCTTTAGCAATGATGTAAATGAGTTCATCGCCATCAACAATTTCGCCTTTATGATCCACCATTACAACGCGATCACCGTCACCATCTAACGCAATACCAAAATCCGCTTGTTCTTCTAAAACAGTTTTAACAAGATTTTGCGTACTGGTTGCCCCAAAACCTTCGTTGATATTTAAACCATCTGGTTCTGCGCCGATGGTAATAACATTTGCGCCTAATTCAGTAAAAACAGGTGGCGCAATGTGATAGGTCGCGCCATGAGCGCAATCAACGACAATCTTCATTCCGTCAAATGTCGTTCCCGCTGCAACGCTGGCTTTGCAGAATTCAATATAACGTCCCGCCGCATCAGACACGCGCTTTGCTTTGCCAAGTTTTGACGATTCCACCGTCGTAATCATCGGTGCATCTAAATAGGCTTCAATTTTTTGTTCCAAATCGTCAGGTAATTTCGTGCCTTGCGAAGAAAAAAACTTAATCCCGTTGTCGTAAAACGGGTTATGCGACGCACTAATCACAATCCCTGCTTTCGCGTGCAGAGTGCGGGTTAAATAGGCAACCGCAGGTGTTGGCATTGGCCCTAACAAACGAGTATCAACGCCTGCGGCGGTTAAACCTGCTTCTAACGCTGATTCAAACATATAACCCGAAATGCGCGTATCTTTGCCAACTAAAACAAAATTATGTCCTTCATTGGCAAACACTTGCCCTGCTGCCCAACCAAGTTTTAAAACGAAATCAGGTGTAATCGGTGGTGTACCAACTTTGCCGCGAATACCGTCAGTGCCAAAGTATTTTTTTGTCATTGTCTTCCCTCAAAATTCAGTGATAAAAAAAGGAGAAACGCTATGCGCCTCTCCTTTTACGAAGTTAATCGTTTTTAATGTTGTTCAACAGGCTTTCCGATTGGAATAATGTTGTCAGGAATCGAGTCATCAATCACAACGTGCAAGCCACCTTTAGGTGGTTTGGGATCATTCCAACCTGCTGGTTCACGCACGGTTTCTTTGCGTTCCATCAAATCATCAATCTGATTTTTATCGATGGTTTCATATTTCATTAACGCAGCTGCCATTGAATGCAAAATATCTTCGTTTTCTTTCAAGATTTTTTCTGCACGTTCATAGTTTTTGTCAATAAACGAACGGATTTCTTCATCAATACTGTGCGACGTTTCTTCCGCAACGGTTTTGTGACGCGTGACAGAACGACCTAAAAAGACTTCGCCTTCTTCTTCGCTGTATGAAAGAGGACCTAATTTCGGCGAAAAGCCCCATTTTGTAACCATGTTTCGCGCCAATTCGGTTGCACGTTCAATATCATTTGATGCACCTGTACTGACTTGCTCTGCGCCGTAAATAATTTCTTCTGCAATTCGACCACCGTACAAACTGGAAATCATACTGTCTAATTTTTGTTTGCTTGCACTATAAGAATCACGCTCAGGCAAGAACATCGTCACACCTAACGCGCGACCACGCGGCATGATGCTGACTTTATACACAGGATCGTGTTCTGGCACTAAACGCCCGACAATCGCATGACCCGCTTCGTGATACGCCGTCATCTCTTTTTCTTTCAGATTCATCACCATCGAATGACGCTCCGCGCCCATGATGATTTTGTCTTTCGCTTTTTCGAGGTCGCTCATGCTCACAACACGTTTATTCATGCGTGCCGCAAACAATGCCGCTTCATTGATTAAATTTGCTAAATCTGCGCCTGAAAAACCTGGTGTACCTTGCGCGATATATTTCACTTCCACATCTTCTGCACTCGGTACTTTTTTGATATGAACATTCAAAATTTGTTCACGCCCGCGCACGTCTGGTAAACCAACCGTCACTTGACGATCAAAACGACCTGGACGTAACAACGCTTTATCTAACACGTCAGGGCGGTTAGTTGCAGCGATAACAATAATGCCTTCGTTGCCTTCAAAACCATCCATTTCGACAAGTAACTGATTCAACGTTTGTTCACGCTCATCGTTTCCACCGCCTAAGCCTGCACCACGTTGACGACCAACAGCATCGATTTCATCGATGAAAATAATGCACGGAGCGTGTTTTTTAGCAGTTTCAAACATATCACGCACACGCGATGCGCCCACACCAACAAACATTTCAACAAAATCAGAACCTGAAATCGTGAAGAAAGGCACTTTCGCTTCACCTGCAATCGCACGCGCAAGCAGCGTTTTACCTGTTCCTGGCGGGCCAATCATTAACGCGCCGCGTGGAATTTTGCCGCCCAATTTTTGATATTTGGCGGGGTCGCGTAAAAAATCGACCATTTCTTCAACTTCTTCTTTGGCTTCGTCGCAACCTGCAACATCCGCAAAGGTGATTTTGATTTGGTCTTCTTCAAGCATACGCGCTTTGCTTCTGCCAAACGTCATTGGGTTTTTGCCACCAGGCATTCCACCATTCATTTGACGCATGAAAAACACCCAAACGCCAATCAATAAAAGCATTGGTCCAAACGACACCAATAATTGCATCAACATCGTCGGTTGTTCTGGTGGCGAAACTTTAATTTCGACATTATTGGCAAGCAAATCATCCACTAAATGCAAGTCATTTGGCGCAAAAGTTCTAAAAACTTGCCCATTTTGCAATTTACCTTTAATCGTATTGTCATCGATGACAACTTGTTGCACCTGCCCTGCTTTCACCGCATCAATGAACTGGGAATAAGACAACCCCGCGTCAGCGCGTTCGTTTTGGGTGCTAGTGCCATTAAAATTATTAAACAGTGACATCAACAACATCGAGATGACACCCCAAACCAGTATATTTTTTATCATATTGTTTTTTCTACAACTCTCACGCTCAGTATTTAAAACTTGAGTAATTATATCGGTAATTAACTTTATTCGATGTTTTTTACAATTCTTACTGTTGTGGATTGTAAAAATAGTTTGAAATTCGCCTAATAAAATTAAGCGTTAATGGTAAAATTTCTCGCATAAATTTCTTTTTCTTGCCTTTTTTTCGAGTTCATTTCAATGACCCCACGTTTTGCAGTGCTGCGCTACTTTTTACCCTTTTATTTTTTATGCCAATCGCTAGCGTATGCCCAAGATTATTCGTCGTTAATTTTTACGCCACCACAAACGATAGAACATGAAATTTCGACTATTTTGATGGCGAAACAAAATGGCATTTTGAATCGTCCGAATTTCGAATATCGCGCTGAAGATGTTGAGGCACTTTATAAAACCAACGATTACAAGCCGTTATGGTTAGATTCACCGCAATCTGAAAAAAATATCGCCGATGTTTTAGCGTTACTTTCCAATGCTACGTCTCAAGGTTTAAATCCTGAAGATTACTCAGTAAATTTGTTACAACAAAAATTGGCATTTGTGCAGTTATTAAAACCTGACTCCTACGCAGATTTAGCGTTATATGACACGGCGTTGACGGTATCATTAGTACGTTTTTTACATGATGTGCATTACGGTCGTATCAATCCGCACAGTTTGGATTTTAAAATTAAATTACGCACGAAAAAAGACCTCGATTTACCGCAAATCATTAAAACCGCGCTAGGCGAAGGCAGCGTGTCGCAACTTGCGTTAAAAGTTGAACCGACATTTCCACAATATCAGCAATTACGTTCAGCATTAGCAACATATCGAGAAATGATGAGTACGCCTGACGCTGAAATTGAAGAAAGAGCGCATAAAAAAGCGAAAAAATCGGTTAATAATGCAGAGCGAATTTTAAAAATTGAATTGGCAATGGAACGCTTACGTTGGTTGCCTGAAATCAATGCTGAACAGTCTATTATCGTCAACATCCCTGCATTTAAATTGTGGGGCATGGATTCAAGCGAACAAACAAGTTCTGCCCCTTTAAATTTAAACGTTGTTGTCGGAAAGGCGGCTAAAACGCAAACGCCAGTTATTATGGCAGAAATGAATTCGGTTGAATTTATGCCCTATTGGAACGTGCCGCCAAGCATTTTGAAAAAAGAAATTATGCCAAAACTTGCTAATAATCCGAGTTATTTAGCTGGGCAAAATATGGAAATCGTTTCGCTTAAAAATGGCGGAATGCGCGTGCGTCAACGTCCAGGTGGTAAAAATGCGTTGGGAAGATTGAAATTTATTTTCCCCAATCCTGACGGCGTTTATTTACACGATACGCCATCAAAATCACTTTTCGGTCGTGAAAAACGTGATTTTAGCCACGGTTGTGTGCGCGTTCAAAATCCAAGTCAGTTAGCGCACTTTGTATTAGAAAATCAAGAAGGTTGGTCGCAAGAACGAATTGATTCGATGTTACAAAGCGATCAACATCGACAAGTGAGTTTAAAAACCACGATTCCTGTTTTGTTTTTTTACTCGACCGCGTTTTATGAACAAGGCGACAAATTGACGTTTTACAATGATATTTATGGACATGATGCGGCGTTAATGGCTGCATTATCGAAAGTCAGTGATTTGCCTGATTCGGCATTTGTTGCTACTGAAAAACCGATTGAATTGCAGCAAAATCCTGAGTTTGATCCTGAGATATTTTTAACCCCATCGTCTAAAGATGAGTCGTTAGCTCCGT
>JAQTOT010000154.1 GCA_028713145.1 Methylococcales bacterium | reverse complement strand
GCAGATACAGGAGCAACGTCTTTACCGAAAGTTCTTAAAGTACCTTTTTCAACCATACGGATGTATTCAGGTGTACCAGTTCTTAGATAGTTATAACCTTGTAAGTCAGCCAAAGTCATCATCATGCCGTTGTATTCAACAGGAACATGTAATGGAGCAATGATTGGCCAGTTACCTGGATAGAACAATAAGCCCCATGCCAAACCACCAACAACAGCAGTTAAAGTCATGCTGCCACCTAATAACAAGATACCGTCTAATACGATAGCACCAGGAATTAAGTTAGATGGGAAGCAGAAGTTTACTGGGAAATATGTCCAACCCCAGAAGTTCAAATAACGGTTGATCCATTCGCCTAATAATAAGCCTAATACGCAAACTACTGCGCCGAATGGCAAACGGTAACGGTACCATGCACATGCTTGAACAGCAGCAGGGAAAGTGATTGACACGATCGGTGCAACAGTTACCCATAAACGACGATCTTTCCAGTCAGTCCAGAAATCCCAGTCACCACCAGTCAACATATAGTGAATATGATAACCACCTAACACAATAAAGAACATAACAAACAAAATCATCCAGTCAAATGTGCGTGAAACTTTTACGGCTTCAGCGCGTGACCGTACAGCTGATTGAGATGCGCTCATAGCTTACCTCCTAAAGGATTTAAATTATTTTTATTATACTACCAGCCTCTTTTACTGCCTTACCAAAAAAGATAAGACAGCGGGAGATAGTAATTTACAACTAATTGAAGGCTTAGATTACGCTAAGTCTTTTTTCAACAATTTTGAAAGTGACGCAACTTCGATGTTCACGATACCTAATACACCTAAAGTAGCCCATCCGAAGAATACGAAACCGTAGTGTAAAGGAGCAACGAACAATTCTTCCATGAACCAGAAGGTGTGACCCCATTCGTTCAAACCAACGTTTGGTAAAATCATGAAAGGACCAATAACAGCAACTAAATACTGTAATGGTAAACCTTGTTGGTAAGCTGGCAATCTTGTTTTAGCATACAACAAAGAAGCTACACCAGTGATGATGTAGATTGGGTAAGCTAAGTAGAATTCAATGATGTGACTTGGAGTGAAGTCAGTATCACGAACGATTGTTTGATGCCATGTACCATCTTGTTCTGTGAAGTAAGAAGCACCGTAGTAAACTGCGATACCGTACATTACCAACCAGATCCAATGTGTGAAATGTCTTCTCAATTCTTCACGTGGAGTGATTGATAAAACTTTGCGATCACGAGTTTTCCAGATATAACCCCATAACACTGAAGCGACAACGATTTCAGCAACCATTTCAATGTATAAGAAGTTCATCCAGTATGTTTCGAATTCTGGAGCGAATGAATCTAGACCAGCTGACCAGCCATAGATACCTTCATACCAACGAACCCAAGCATAGAACACAACATAAAGTGCTGCGCCTGCGAACATATTTTTTTTGTTTAAAAGCGGTGCTTCCGCAGCATCAGCTTTCACTGATTCAGATATAGCAGCCATTTCTACCTCCTAAAAATTACTAAATCCCCGATATTTTTCGGGAGTCAATGTTGTTTAACATCCGTTTCCCACTCTTTAACTCCAGTCACCTGCGTCAAATTGTCGCAACTCCATTTAGCGAGTGCAAGTCTACCAGTTCGTTATTTGTTGTCAACAACAATGCTCTAAATAATTTTCTAAATGACACATAATCTTTTTCATTGTCAGATTCAACTAAAAATCTTTACTCAATGACACGATGAAAAATAACGATTAACAAGAAACTTACCTGCAAAAAAAGAAATTGGTATAACTATAAAAATCAAAAAGATAGCTAATTTAAAGAAGGAGAAATCTAACGTATACCTATCTGTTTTTAGAGGGGAACTAATTGTTGGAATACTAGATAAATCTCCGTCACCGCCACCAACTTTTAACTGTGCTTTCATTCCTTTTTCAGCGTGCTGTGCTAATTCACAATGCACTAAATACGTCTTTTTTAAACTAGGTACAATCACACTAGCTTGCAATTCACCTTGACCATAAAGTTCTAAATGCAACATGCCATCGGGATACAAATACCCAGGTAAACCGTGAATCATAAATTGATGGCGAATTTGGTCATCATTGATGAATGTAATGTTAATTCTTGCACAAGGTTTTACATCCCATTGTTGCTGATCAAACGCAAACATTTTTCCATTAAACTTCGCGGCATATTGATGTCCAGCATGAACGGTTAGGTTCACCGTTTCAGAAATTTGTGGACAATCTTTTGGCAAATTATCGGAGTTTGAATTCATCACCATTCCTTTTTCATCCATTTGCATCATGGCAAAACTAAATGGCGAAAAAGCAAATAACCACAACGCTAAAATTTTATTTTTCATGATTTTTTTTGCATATAAAAATAAGTAACCAACATCAACAATCCAATTAGCAACCCAATCACCAAACAAAATGGGATAATTTCCGCATAATTAGGTAATACTTTTCCCGCATCGCCAAAGAAATTTGCCCACTCATTATTTGCCCAAAGTGGATGTTGTTTTGCGTAATACTCTTTATTAAAAACATCGTTAAATAACTCGTCGTGCATTTTGGGCATTCCTTGTGCGTCTAAAAAAGATTTATACGCAAGCAAGGTGATATTCCCACCAGGTTCCATACCGTCAGTTGTTGTCCCCGTTGGGGTATGGTCATGAAACATCCAAAGTCCCGCACCATAACTATGCAAGCCATCATCTCGAGTATTTAGTGAAATATCCAAACGTTGCGCGGTTGAAATTTCAAATACATCGCGTGTTAATTGCAAACCTTGTGGAGCATCAACACCATCGTAAGCCGTGACGGTGGCTTTATGTCCGTGAAAATGCACGGCAATAGGTGATTTTTGTAAATTTGCCAAATGCAATTTAATCCGTTCATTTTCACCCGCAATAATCATCGCATCGCGTAACGTGTAAGGATAAGAATGCCCATTCAACAAAAAGCAATTCTCATTTGAAGTCGTCATATTGTAATCACGACTCATTTTTTGACTGATTAAACGAGGATCACCTGCTTCTTGTGGAATTTTAGCAAGCTCTTTATCAATTGACTGATAATGCAAATCGTATTCTTGATTGTAATTTTTCTGAACATTTACAGCAGGATGACGCACCTGCCCTGCCCCAATGTTCAACGTTTGTACCCAATTATTCGGTGCATTTTCTTCGACAATCAGCATTCCATTTAGGCCCATCATGAAATGTTGCGCGGTTTGAACGTGACAGTGATAAAGCATTGTGCCTGCATGACGCGGTTGAATTTCGTAAGTATGTTGCTTACCTGGAAAAATCGCGTGTTCTTCCATTCCGTCATTATCATGCCCATCAGCCGTTAAAAATGGATGATCAACACCATGCAAATGAATCGTATGCGGCAAATAATGCGTATTTTCTAAAGTAATAAACACTTTGTCGCCTTGTTCAACGCGAATCACAGGTGATGGCGCACGCAACAGAGAATGGGCGACACGAGAATTAAAATTCTTCACCGCCATTCCCTGCATTTTTGGTGCAAACACCCAAAGCGATGGTTGCAAACCTGGTGCGATATTATAAGTATTCATTAGATAATCGCCGTCTGGACTAAAGCCATTTAGTTCAACAACTTCTAATTTAATATGCACTTCATCGGGATCGCCATCACCGTCTAAATCTTTGCCCATCACAACCGCATCTTGCGCGAGATTACTTTGCATTAGCGTCATCATCGAAACGTTATTTGTCCCTTTCACGGCAGTCGCAATCGTGTACGGATTGTCGGGTTCACATGCTGGGGACGCGGCAAGTTTTACGCCTTCAATTTCTTGTGCGTCGCGCCATTCCACATTGTTATCAGTGCAAGGTTTTTCAACATTCGCGTTATCTGCATAATTAAAAACGGTCGTAGGCGGCGTTTCACGTGCATGTTGTTCGATAACAGGAAACCAAAGTGCTACAACAATTACCAGTAACGCAGCAATCGAAAGCAAACTAAACACAAAATACTTTTTGGACATAATTTGTAAATTTTTATTTTTAAACGTGCGCGAATTGTACACAAAAAAACCGCACTTTATTTTTAAGCGCGGCTGAGGAAAACGTTAATTTCAGGATTCAAATAACGGTAAGGTAATCGAGAAAACAGTACGTCCTTTTTCACTGCTACATTCGATAATACCGTTGTGTCTTGAAATCAACGTTTGAGCAATTGATAAACCTAACCCCGTTCCTTCGGCTCGACCTGTAATCATAGGATAAAAAATTTTATTGAGCATTTCGGGTTCAATTCCAATACCGTTATCGATAATTTCACAACGTAATGCCAATTTATAACGCCTTCGTTCAATAATTGCTTGACGCAAAACGCGCGTCTTCAACGTGACAACTCCCTGTTCAGGAATCGCTTGAATGGCATTGCGTACGATATTCAAAACGGCTTGAATTAACTGGTTTTTATCCCCAAAAATCGGCGGAATACTTGGATCGTAATCACAACGAATTTGCACATTCTCCGACAATTCTGCTTTCACCAAATAACGTACACGCTCTAACACTTCATGAATGTTTAACTCTTTTTTATTCGGTAATTCATCTGAACCGAGCATTCGATTGACTAAATCTTGTAATCGATCGGCTTCGGCAATAATCACGCTTGTATATTCTTTAAATTCGGGTGTTGGCAACTCAAAATCGAGCAATTGTGCCGCCCCACGCAAACCGCTTAAAGGATTTTTAATTTCGTGAGCTAAACTACGAACCATTAAACGTGCGGCATTTTGTTGAGCAAGTTGCTGTTCATCTTGCGAAATACGAAGTCGATTATCAATGGGGAGTAATTCAACTAACAATTCCATTTCGTTAGCGTCTAATTCCAGCGGCGTAATACTTACATTGACAAAAACGCTGTGATTAACGCGATGCAATTCCAATGCGTAATCAATCAGCGGCTCAATTGCATCACGACAATGAGTTAAATTACTCAAAAATGCAGGGGCAGAAGATTTAAATAATCGTTTGGCAGGAATACCCATCAATTGCCTTGCACTATCTGCAAATAAAACTTCTGCGGCGGTGTTCATATACCGCAAGCACAACATGGAATCGAACAACAAAACTGCCGTATTTAAATTATCGAGTAAACGTTTGTGCATGAAATGACTAAATTAAATATAAACGTTTTGCGTCACGACGGCGTTTTACTTCCCACACGCAAAGTAGCGATACAAATGCTGCCATCATGACATAAATCGCAATGGGATAATTTGAACCAGTTTTTGTAATTAAGGTTGTCACAAGCATTGGCGCAGTACCGCCAAAAATAGCCGCGGCTAAATTACACGCCAACGACATTCCCGTGTAACGAGTTCGAGCAGGAAAAATTTCTGTCACAAGTGTTGGAATTGGCGCGATATAAAACGCGATAATCGCCGCAAAAACAGCTTGTGAAATTAACGCAAACGTGAAAGTTTGATAATCAAGCAAATAAACATAAGGAATGGCAAATAATAAGTAGCAAACAGCGATAACTTTCATTAACCGTTCACGATTTTTGGTGTCACACAAAATGGCTGAAATCGGCGCACAAATCATCATCACACCTAAAACAATCAAATAAATCGTCAACGCATCTGCACTGCTAAAGTGCATAAATTTCACCATAAAACTGGGCATGAAAACGGTTTGAATATAAAACGGAATCGTGACTGCTAAATACAAACCAACGCCGAGTAAAACTTCTTTGTAATTATTTTTGAACGTTTCACTGATTGGCGATTCACTAACGTGACCCGCTTCTTGCGCTTCAATAAAAACAGGACTCTCATTTAATTTTGTCCGAATGTACAAACCGACTAAACCAATGAAGAAACCTAAAATAAACGGAATCCGCCAGCCAAATGTATCGAAATCTTCCGCAGACATAACTTTGGCAAGCACGGCTGAAATCATCGTGCCAAAAAACAAGCCAATTAACATACTAATCATCGATAAACTGCCGACGCGATTTTTATTAGTCGGTTTTGCGTGTTCGACTAAATAAACAATTGAGCCACCAAATTCACCACCAATTGCCACACCTTGAACTAAACGAATTAACGTCAACAAAATCGGTGCATAAATCCCAATCATTTCGTAAGTCGGCAACAAGCCAATGCACGCAGTTGGAACTGCCATCATTAAAATCGATAATGAAAGCGCATTTTTGCGTCCATATTTGTCGCCGATGTAACCGAACATCATCGCGCCAAGTGGTCGCATTAAAAAACCAATTGCAAAAATACCAAACGTAGCAATTAACGCCACAGCATCATTTCCAGCAGGAAAAAAATGCTTACTAATTAATGCGGTAAATGTGCCGTAAAGCGCGTAGTCATACCATTTTAAACCGTTGCCAAGCATTGTCGATGCAACGACTTTTTTCATTTGAGACATGAGAAATCCTGTGAGTTTTATTCAATCCGCTGAATTATAACGGATTGCGAAAAATATGCGGCGATTAGCGTTGCCGATTTATAATTCAAAACATCTTCTTTAATTTATACCTAAAACAATCCATGTCAGATTT
>JAQTOT010000010.1:8066-29077 GCA_028713145.1 Methylococcales bacterium | reverse complement strand
TATTATCAGCGTGATTGCGACGGATTTGTTGATTGGCGTGGCGATTGGTATTTTAGTAAAACTCACCATTCACGCTATTCACGGCGCGAAACCTAACAATTTGTTTAAAATCCATTTCACTCAAACCGTGCAAACTGACGGCTCGCTTTTAATTCATATTAAAGGTGCGGCGGTTTTCTCGAATTTCCTCGCATTAAAAGAAATGTTGGCAAATATCGAACACGGGAAAACCCTTATTTTTGATAAAAGCGAAGTGACGTTAATTGACCACACAGTAATGGAATTTTTCCATGAATTTCAACATGACTACGAAGCACAAGGTGGACATTGTGAATTCCAAGGTTTAGATGAACACGAAACATTCTCTGACCATCCCTTAGCGGCACGTCGTCTTAGACCTGTTTAGGCACGAATATGATTTTAACTCTCGCTTACGGCGCAATTTTGTTGAGTTTAGCCTCAGCTTGTTTCGCACTTTTACAAACTCGATTCACTGCAATGGTGTTTTTATTGCTCGGTTTATCGGGCGCATTGGCAATCGCGGCAGGCATTGGCGAATTACTCGACCAAACTGTGCTTGTTGATAACTTAAAGTTAGGTTTACCGTGGCAAACATGGAAAATTCGCTTTGATGGTTTATCGGCATTTTTCTTTTTGATAATCGGCATTGCGGTATTTGCGGTCAGTTTTTACGCACCTCATTACACCCATCATGAGCAAAAAAATCCTGCCAGTTTCGCTGTATTAAGTTTATTCACAGGGCTTTTTATCGCGGGAATGATGCTGGTATTACTTGCTGACGATGCGTTTATGTTCATGATTGCGTGGGAATTGATGTCAGTGGCGAGTTATTTTCTGGTCGCATTTCAACATGAAAATTCGGCAAATCGCATAGCCGCGTTTTTGTATTTACTCATGGCAGAAGTGGGCGCGTTGCTGATTATTTTGGCATTCGGCGTGGTAGCGAGTTTTGCGGATGGTTTCACGTTTGATGAATTACGAGCTTCGCAAATTTCAACAACATGGATGAGCATAGCGTTTGTGTTGGCGTTAATGGGTTTTGGGATGAAAGCGGGTTTAGTACCGATTCACGTCTGGTTGCCCGAAGCACATCCTGTTGCACCATCGCACATTTCCGCGTTAATGAGCGGCGTGATGCTCAAAGTCGCGTTATATGGGCTAATTCGTTTTTGTTTTGATTTGTTACCTGAAGTGCATTGGCAATGGGGCGTTGTTTTATTGATTGTCGGCACGGTTTCAGCGTTGAGCGGGATTTTATACGCCATGATGCAACAAAATCTAAAACGCTTACTCGCTTACAGTTCAGTTGAAAATATCGGCATCATTGTGATGGTTTTAGGGTTAAGCATGATTTTCTTAGCCAATAATCATAAAGAACTGGCGGCACTTGGTTTATTAGCCGCGTTGTTTCATGCGTTCAATCACGCACTGTTTAAGAACTTACTCTTTCTTGGCGCGGGCATGATTCACCATCAAACGCACGAATTAAACATTGATATGCTCGGTGGTTTGATTAAACGGATGCCGAAAACCAGCGTGATTTTTTTAATCGGTTGCATGAGCATTTCATCGTTGCCGTTGTTCAATGGTTTTGTTTCAGAATGGCTCGCCTTGCAAACGGCGTTGCAAGTGGGTGTATTAGATAACGGCGTGTTGCGAAGTCTGATTCCTGTTTCAGCGGCGGCATTAGCTTTAACGGCGGCACTTGCGGCGGCGTGTTTTGTAAAAGTGTTTGGTTTAATTTTTTTAGGCGTGCCACGTTCACGTCATGCTGAAAAAGCCAAAGAAATCGACAATATCGGAATGCTCGCAGCCCCTGCAATGCTTGCGGGGTTGTGTTTTTTCTTCGGAATTTTTCCTAGCGTGATTTTGGATTTACTCGGTGGCGTGACCAATCACATTCTTGATGCTGCGTTGCCTCAAACCTCCGTTTTAACACCGCTTTGGCTTGCGCCAGTTTCAATGCAACAAGCGTCGTATTCGCCACTTTTGATTTTGGTAAGTGTGTTAATTACGGCATTGATTTTATTTCTCGCGTTGCACGGCAAAGGTGCGACAAAAGCACGCATTGCCCCGACGTGGGATTGCGGTTTTGGTGCGTTATCGCCACGAATGCAATACACATCGAGCGCATTCACCATGCCATTGCGCCGCATTTTTGCGACGGTGTTTTTGATTGATGAAAAAATCGAAAAAACGATGCGTGAAAATACGAAGTTAAATGTTGCTGACGTGCGTTATTCGCTCCACATTCAAGACCACAGTTGGGTTCATGTTTATCAACCCATTGAACGTGGCGTAAATCGTGTTGCTAAACAAGTCGGGCGAATTCAAACAGGAAATATCCGAACTTACATTGGTTATTCGCTCGCAACCTTAATTCTTCTTCTTTGGGTGGTGAGCTTATGAATTGGGCAATCGCTATTTTTCAAACGGTTTTATTTGTCGCCCTTGCACCATTGCTGGCGAGTTTTCTTAAATTTTGTAAATGCCGATTGCAGAATCGTCGCGCCCCGTCATTTTTGCAACCGTATCGGGATTTGCTCAAATTGACGCGCAAGCAACCTGTCATTTCTCAAGATGCGTCATGGTTATTTTGCGTTGCACCATACATTATTTTTACGATGATGATTTTGGCGGCAACAGTGATTCCTTTAATCGCTGTTGACATGCCAACGTCTGAAAGTGCCGACGTAATTGTATTGGTGGGATTTTTTGCTTTTGCACGATTCTTTTTAGCCTTGGCTGGTTTAGATATTGGGACAGCATTTGGCGGCATGGGCAGTTCGCGCGAAATGACCATTTCATCTTTGGCTGAACCTGCCATGTTGATGGCGGTTTTTACCATTACCATGACCGCATCAAACACAGATTTGTCGGGGGCAATTCATCATATTTTGAATGAAGGTGCGACATTGCATCCTTCATTTGTGTTTGCGTTGTTTGCGTTGATTTTGGTGGCAGTGGCTGAAACGGGGCGAATTCCTGTTGATAATCCGACCACGCATTTAGAACTCACCATGATTCATGAAGCGATGATTTTGGAATACAGCGGACGGCATTTGGCGTTAATCGAATGGGCAAGCCAATTGAAATTGATGCTTTACGGCGTATTGATTGCGAACCTATTTTTTCCGTGGGGAATCGCCCAAAGTTTCACGATTGGCGCATTAAGCTTTGCGTTAGTCGCGTTGGTTTTAAAACTCATCGTACTTTCCGTTTTCCTTGCTTTAGCTGAAACCGTCGTTGCCAAAATGCGTTTATTTCGCGTGCAAGAATATCTCGGTTTTGCGTATTTGCTTGGCTTGCTTGGAATGTTAAGCCACATCATTTTGGAGTCCACACGATGAACATTGAAACACAGGATTTTTACACGCAAGCCATTTTGTCGATGTCTGCGTTGGTAGGATTGATGTCCTTTTTGATGCTTGGGCAAGGGCGTTTACCGAGATTGATTTTGGTTTTTGCTATGCAAGGCATGTTGCTCACATTGACCGCGATTTTGGCGGGTTACGAATTAAACAGTCCGCATTTGTATATTTCGGCATTGCTAACCTTTGCGCTGAAAGTTGTATTTATTCCTTCGATGCTGCAAAAACAAGTGTTTGCCATGAACATTCACCGCGATGTGGAAGCGTTGAAAAACAACACTGCTGTAATGCTCAGTGGCGCGAGTTTGATGGTCTTTAGTTATTACGTTCTGCAACCGATTATTCATACTTCGTCGATGATTATGCTCAATGCGTTAGTCGTAAGTTTATCGGTGGTTTTATTAGGATTACTTTTGATGATTTCACACCGTCAAGCCGTCGCACACGTTGTAGGTTTTATGTCGATTGAAAACGGTTTGTTTTTTGCGGCAATGGTCGCAACGGATGGAATGCCAATGGTTGTGGAACTTGGCGTGGCGTTTGACGTTTTAGTGGCAGCGGTTTTATTCGGGATTTTCTTTTTTCACATTCGTACCAGCATTGATTCGCTTGATGTCGATATGATGAACAAATTACACGAGGTGGAAAGATGATTGCAGTTTATTTACTGTTAGCCCTTTCGGTGTTAGGCATTGCCTTCTTTGCCTTTACAGGGCATCACAAAGATATTGGCAAACTCAATACGCGAATCAATGCCGTGAGTTTAGGTATTACGATTTGGCTTGCAACGACTGTTTTTCAACATGGAACGATTTTGTCAGGCGGCAAAGCGTTTTTAATTGACTCATTCAATGTGTATTTAATTGTTCTGACAGCGTTTGTGGGTTTTACCACATCGTTATTTTCTGCGCCGTACATGGCACATGAAATCGAACTCGGCAAACTCACCGAAGGACGCTTAAAACTTTATTATTCAATGTATCAAGGTTTTATGCTTGCCATGTATTTGGTTTTAACAACCAACAATATGGGCATTATGTGGGTGGCAATGGAAGGTGCGACGCTGGCGACCGTGTTACTCGTGAGTTTGTATCGCACACCTGAATCAATTGAAGCGGCTTGGAAGTATTTTATTTTATGTGGTGTCGGTATCGCGCAAGCCTTGTTCGGGACGATTTTGCTCTATTACGCCGCGTCGCAAATCGGCGACCCTGAAAATGCGTTGTTGTGGACAGTGTTGTATGAACACGCGGCGCAATTAAATCCGAAAATTTTGGATATTGCGTTTGTGTTTTTGCTAATCGGTTACGGCACGAAAATCGGTTTAGTGCCTTTGCACAATTGGTTGCCTGACGCACATTCGGAAGGTCCAACACCGATGTCAGCCGTTTTGTCTGGCTTGTTGTTAAACGATGCGTTGTATGCGGTGGTGCGAAATAAAATGCTTGTTGATGGCGCAACGCAATCGCACATTGCAGGTTATTTGATGATGGGTTTTGGCTTGGTTTCATTTTTGGTCGCCGCACTCTTTTTGCATCGTCAAAAAGACATCAAACGCTTGTTTAGTTATTCCTCGATTGAACACATGGGCTTGATGACATTTGCCTTTGGAATGGGCGGTTCGCTGGCGACTTTTGCCGCGTTACTTCACATGACGGTTCATTCATTGGTGAAATCGGCAATTTTCGTCACCGTCGGACACACCGCGCAAATTGCAGGCACACAAAAAATGGCGAAAATTCGCGGTTTGATTAAAACACAACCCAAAGTCGGTTGGGGTTTGTTAATCGGAACGGTAGCAATTGCAGGTTTTCCACCGTTCGGCGTTTTCACCAGCGAATTTTTAGTGTTGCTCGCTACGATGCACAACTATCCGTGGCTCACACCGCTGTTATTGTTAGGCATTGGCATTGCCTTTGCTGGCTTATTTCGCCACATTCAACCCATCGTCTACGGTGAAAAACCAGAAGGTCAAAGCGCAATTAAAGCAAACTTGATTCCTGTGATGGTGCATTTAGGTTTGGCGTTGTGGTTGGGTTTAGCGATTCCAAGTTTTTTAAGTGATTGGTTTAGTCAGGCGACATTGTTGATTTCAGGGAGCGCGTTATGAGTTGGCAAAATGTATTTTTAACGCAGTTAAACGAAGCGGATATTTTTGTTAAAACTGGAAGTATTTCGCCTTTTGTTGAAATATGGGAAATCGACGATAAACATTGGCAAGATTTTGCAAAAATCGCATTTGAATTCAAATTGCGTTGGGCGGCAGGTTTTGCAGAACAAATTGATGACCAATTTCATGTTTATGCGTGTTTTGAAACAGCAGGGAATTACATTTTGCTTCGCGCCACAATTAACGTTTCAAAACCAGAAATTCCCTCGCAAGCCACGGTTTATGCGGCGGCAAATCGTAGTGAACGTCACACGCACGATATGTTTGGCATCACATTTTTAAATCATCCTGACCCGCGTTGTTGGACACGTCATAAAGTGTGGAAAAAAAGTGACCATCCGTTGCGTCATGATTTTCCTGTGCAAGGTTTCCCCGCAGACGTTACGCCACCCGATACGGATTATCACTTTGTGCAATCACACGGCGTGGGTGTTTATGAAATTCCCGTTGGGCCAGTTCATGCGGGCATTATCGAACCTGGTCATTTTCGGTTTCAAGCGGTGGGCGAGCTGATTTTAAATTTAGAAGAACGCTTAGGTTATGTTCATAAAGGCACAGAAAAAATTGCCGAAGGTCGCTCACCAGAAGGTTTAGCAAAATTAGCAGCGCGTGTTTCAGGTGATACTTGCGTGTCACATACTTGGGCGGCTTGCATGGCGATGGAACAAGCCGCAGGCGTTGAAATTCCAAAACGCGCGGCATTGATTCGCGGCATTTTTGCTGAACGTGAACGCATTGCCAATCATCTTGGCGACCTTGGCGCGATTTGTAATGACGTGGCATTTGCGTTTGCGTTTATGCAAATGATGCGCCTTAAAGAATTATGGTGTCGTAGTAATTATGAATTGTTTGGACACCGTTTTTTGATGGATAAAATCATTGTCGGCGGCGTAGCCGTTGATGTAACTGAAGCAACAAGTAAATTTTTACTTTCTGATATTGAGCAACTTCGCGCTGAATTAGCGGATTTAATGCCAGCCATCGATTTGAATTCATCGCTTGAAGACAGGCTTTATACCGCTGGTTATTTATCACCTGAAACAGCGGCGCATTTTGGCACATTGGGTTTTGTTGGACGTGCAAGCGGTCAAAATTTTGATGTGCGCCGCGATGCCCCTTATGCGCCGTATGACAGTGTGAAAGTCAAAGTCGCACTCGAAGACCAAGGCGATATTGCCTCGCGTTTTTGGGTTCGTTACAAAGAAATCAACGCTTCGATGAAACTCATTAAACAATTTGTTGAACAGCTTGAACAACTTCCCGAAGGCGATTTAGTAGCGAATTGGAAAACGCCTGAAACAGGCAGTTATGGGTTAGGGATTGTAGACGGTTGGCGTGGCGAAATTATTTCGTATGTACGTTTTGCTGAAAATAACACAATTGCCCGTTTTTATCCGCGTGACCCCAGTCAGTTGAATTGGGAAGCTCTCGAAAAAGCGGTGTTAAACAACATTGTGCCTGATTTTCCTGTGTGCAATAAATCCTTCAATTGTTCTTATTCTGGCAACGATTTATAAGGGACGACGATGTTAAGTTTATTTAAAAAGATTTTTACCACAGGCGTTGTCACTGAAAACGTTAAAGTTTATGACGAAGAACTCGAAGCCCTCGGCATTGAAATTAAACGCCATATTGACCAGCAATTTGCAGGCAGTTTAGCGATTCGCCAAGTGGATGCGGGGTCATGTAATGGTTGTGAGCTTGAAATTCATGCGTTGAGTAATCCGTTTTACGACGTGGAACGTTTCGGGATTCATTTTGTGGCTTCACCACGTCATGCCGATGTTTTATTAGTCACAGGTGTGGTGTCTCGTGCCATGCAAACCGCGTTACTGCGAACGTATGACGCAACACCTAATCCGAAATGGGTGATTGCAATGGGGGACTGTGCAAGTTGTGGCGGTGAGTTTGGGGTTTCTTATGCGAGTTGTGGTGCGGTGAGCAATGTCATTCCTGTTGATATGACGATTGCAGGTTGTCCGCCAACTCCCCTAGTTTTACTCAAAAGTTTATTGGCACTCATTAAAAATAAAAAAGGTTGATTGATATGAAAAACAAAATGAAATTATCCATGTTATTTGCGGGATTGGTCGCAGGCTATCCCGTGTTCAGTTCAGCGGCTCAAACAAATGACATGTTTGGGGTTTGGGGTTCAGTCACATTGCAAGGAGATTTAAAATTTATTTCGCCAACTCTCGATAAAGTGAAATGGTCTGTCATGAATCAAACACGAACCCGTGATGATTCGCCGAAAGGCTCTCGCTTCACCGAAAATTTGTTATTTGGACAAATGGGTTATCAAGTAACCGAAAATGCGTCGTTTTGGCTTGGTTACGTTCACGATTGGATTGAACCGTTAAATAAAATGGGCTATCAAGAAAGTCGTCCTTATCAAGATTTTGTGTGGAGTCAAAAGTTTTTTTCTGAGCATACTTTGATGTTACGAACTCGAATGGAAGAACGAATTAACGAAACGACGGGCGATGTGGGTTATCGTGCGAGACAATTGGTTCAAGTCAATCACCCGTTGCCCTTTGTGAAAGATTTGAGTATGTATGTGGGTGATGAAGTATTGTTTTATGTGAATCAAAATAAATTCGGCAAACAAGGTTTTTCAGAAAATCGAATTTTAAGTGGCTTGAGTTATCAATTAACACCACAAATTGGTGCGGATTTGGGCTATTTAGGACAATACGTTGATAGTGCGTCGGGGAATAATTTATTTACCCATAACTTACAAGCAAATTTACGCTACAAGTTTTAGAAATTTTTGTGAATACATCGATATGTCGATATGCACCATTTCGTTATGGGGTCGTTGTTTTTTAATTTTTAATTTTATAACCTCGACATATTTGAGAATCACATGAACAAACTAAGTTCGATGATAAAGCCCATATTTGGTCATCCAATGAGAAAAAGTAAAAGCATCATTGCGGGGACTTTGTTACTTGTTCAGGCAACGTTTAGTTTTGCTGCTAAAACCACTGATATTTCTGGCATTTGGGGTTCGGTGACGTTACAAGGTGATTTGAATTTTCTCTCACCTGATTTAACTAAGTTTCAGTGGCAATTTGCAAATCAAACCAGTGTTCGAGAAGACTCGCCCTCAGGATTACGATTGAATGAATCGATTTTATTTGGTCAAGTGGGTTATCAATTGAACAATAACGTTTCGTTTTGGGTAGGTTATTTACACGATGGAAATCACCCATTAAACAAATTGTCTTATCAAGAAAGCCGTCCTTATCAAGACGTTGTCTGGAATCAATCTATTGCTGATTTCAATTTTACAAGTCGCACACGATTAGAAGAACGAATTAACCAAGTCACAAGCGATATAGGTTATCGAGTAAAACAATTTTTTCAAATCACTCATGCTTTGCCTTTTCTTAAAGGATTAAGTGCTTATCTTAATAACGACACTTATTTTTATGTGAATCAAACAAGTTTTGGAAAACAGGGCTTTTCTGAAAATCGTGCTTCAGCGGGATTGAGTTATCGATTTACCAAACAACTCGGTGGAGATGTGGGTTATTTAGAACAATATGTTGATAATAAGTCGGGAAATAATTTATCAGTGAACAATTTACAAATGAATTTGCGGTATAGGTTTTAAAAAATAAACAAAGGAAATTATGGAACGCTGGATTTTTTACGCTTTTCTTTCGATGTTTTTTGCAGGATTCACTTCAGTTGTCGCAAAACAAGGACTGGCGGGAATATCTGCCGAACTTGGGCTAACTGTGAGAACGGTGTTTGTTTTTGTATTTGTGGTGTTGTTTGGCATGAGTGTTATTCCAACATCTGACATCAGTTTGCTTCGCAAAGAAAATTTTATTTGGTTAGGCTTGTCGGGCGTGACAACCGCATTATCTTGGATTTTTTATTATAAAGCTCTGAAATTCGGCGATGTCGCAACGGTCGCACTTATTGATAAAGGCAGTGTGATTGTCGCTATTTTTCTTGCTTGGCTGATTTTGAAAGAAGTTATTACGTTGCGTGTAATTTTGGGTGCGTCTCTAATGTTGCTAGGGTTATTTGTAATTACAAAAAAATGATGAAAGTTAGAAAAACCAAAATGATTCCTTCGATGTCTAATGATAACGATCTGACACACCACATTTTGCCTAATTCAGCGACAATGGTTGGTGTGTGCATTATGGTTATTAGCATTGTGAAAGGTATGCCACCTGATGTAGTGAATTACTTTATCGATAAAGCACTTGCTATTGATTGCGTGCTTTTTATGGCAAGTGCGTTATTTTCGTTTTTATCGATTCGGTTAGAAAAAACAACATTAGGTTTGGAACGCTGGGCAGAAGTTATTTTTATTTTTGGCTTAGTTTCAATGACTATTATCGCCGTCATTTTTTCTTTTGAGATTGTTTGATGAATCCCATTTTCTACCGTCTTGCTAAATTACGCGGTCTTGCCTTTTTAGGTTTGTTGCTACTTGCATTAGGCGTTTTAGGCGGGATGATTTGGCGTACCCATCATCATTTCGATACCGCGATTTCTTATGTGAATTATTCCCATCGAATTCAAAATGTGTCGGTTGATTTTCAACAAACTGTGATGGCGCGGCTTTCTGATAAATCCGAAAACCCTTCACCACAATTATTAAACACACTCCTTTCTGAAATTGACGCGTTAATGGTTGATCGCAATCATTTTTCACAAGAAACGCGAGCGCATTTAGAAACCGTACGTTTGCTACTTTCGCAAAGTCAACATCTTGATAAAAAAACACAGCAAGAAAATTTAATTTCGGTGTTGAAATCGATGAGCGATATTTTGAACACCGAAACCGTACAACGTGAACAAATGCTTGAAGACATTAACGTCGATACAGAATTTGAGTTGTATGTGGCGTTGCTGTTATTTGGGACGATTTTTATTGGCGCAAGTTTATTTTTAAAACGACGAATTTTGCACCCGTTAAACGATTTGCGGCAGCTACTTGAACGCATTACCGATGAGAATTACACGCCAATTACGATAAAACATATTGATTCGTTGCTCTTGCCTGTTTTTCACAGTTACAACGAATTGGTGAAACATTTAGGCGAACTCGAAGAAACGAAACGCGAGTACGCGCAATCATTAAAACGCGAAGTACGTCTTGCAACACAAGCCCTGCTCGAACAACAACAAAATTTAGCACGCGCGGAGCGACTTGCAGCAGTGGGCGAAGTTTCTGCTGAACTGGCACATGAAATTCGCAATCCGCTCGCAGGCATTCAAATGGCGTTTTCAAATTTGCGTCACGAAATTGAAGATGAAGACCAAAAAGAGCGACTTGCGTTAATTGAAAGCGAATTAAAACGTTTGGCAAAACTACTCAACGAAATGCTTGGTGCAAGCAAACATACCCCTGAAAGTGCAAGCGAATTTGATTTAGCCTTTTTAATTGCCGATTTAGTCGCATTGGTGCGTTATCAAATTCCTGAAAATATCGATTTGCATTTTAAAATGCCCAAAAATTTGCAAGTTTATTTGCCTGAAAGCGGCTTGCGGCAAGCGTTGCTCAATTTAATTTTAAATGCCGCGCAAGCCTTAGAAGGTAAAGCGGGAGAAATTTTAATTTCCGCGCAAAAAACCGCCGACGGTTTGCAAATTCAAGTGCGTGATAATGGACACGGTTTCGCGCAAGAATGGCTCGATTACGGAATTCGTCCGTTTCGTACTAGCCGAGAAAATGGCACAGGTTTAGGTCTATCGATGGTGCAGCGTTTTGTGAAAAATAATCACGGTGTTTTGACATTGAATAATGAAAATGGGGCTGTTGTTAGTGTCTTTTTTCCAAACTCGAAGGATTAAAAATGATTCAAACCTTGTTAATAATTGAAGATGAAAAACTGTTAGGCTCAGAGCTTTCGCGTCATTATCGAAAACTCGGTTGGGAAGTCGTTCTCGCAACAACACTCAAAGAAGCAAGAGAATTGCTGATTTCAAAAACGATTGACCCGTTGCTGATTTTGTCAGATATGAATTTACCTGATGGCAACGCGCTTGATTTTATGGAATCGATAAAAAAATACGTTGGCAGTACAGAATGGTTATTTTTAACGGGGTTTGGCAATGTACCCGATTCAGTTCGTGCGTTACGTTTAGGGGCTTATGACTTTTTAGAAAAACCGTGCGATTTAGACCGTTTAGATTTAGTGATTGCCAGCGCATCACGCAGCGCATCGATGTCACGGCGCGTAATTGAACAATCGTTACAAGGACATCGCCGTTATTCTCCCGACGCTTTTGTCGGTCACAGCGAAAAAGCAGAGCAAGTGAGAAAACTTTTAACCAAACTTACGCAAGTGCCGTTCAGCGCGTTAATCATTGGCGGTGAAACGGGAACGGGCAAAGGTTTGATTGCAAAGATTTTGCATTATGGCGGTTCACGCGCAGCGCAACCGATGATTGAAGTTAATTGCGCTGCCCTGCCGCGCGAATTACTTGAATCAGAACTTTTCGGACACGAAGCAGGTGCATTTACTAGCGCGACTGGACGACATCGTGGTTTGCTCGAACAAGCTGACGGCGGCACGCTTTTTATGGATGAATTAGGCGAAATGCCGCTGGAATTGCAAGCGAAATTGTTAAAAGTGATTGAAGATAAAAAAGTTCGTCGTTTAGGCAGTGAAAAAGAAATTACGGTCGATGTGCAAATTATCGCGGCAAGTAATCGGGATTTAGAAATGATGGCAAAAGAGGGAACGTTTCGTGCCGATTTGTATCATCGATTGTGTGTATTTCGGGTAAATTTGCCGCCGTTGCGTGAAATGGTCGAAGATTTAGATGAACTCGTTCCGTTATTTGTCGCCGAATACAACGCTAAAGCAGGGCAACAGGTAAAACAAATTTCAGCCGAAGTGTGGCAAAAACTGAAAAATCACGATTGGCGCGGCAATGTGCGGGAATTGCGAAATGTGATTGAGCGGTGTGTGTTATTTGCCGACGGAACGGAATTTCCTGCCCAATGGTTGCAACTAGGAACAAGTGAGAAAGTGAGTATTGATAACAATTACATTCATTTGCCGCTTGATGGCAGCATGGCATTGGATGATATGGATAAATTTATTATTGAAACCGCGTTAACACGTTCAGGTAATAATTTAGCCGCTGCGGCAAGAATGCTAGGAACGACGCGAGAAACGTTGCGTTATCGTGTGAAAAAATATCAATAAAACCCTCCAGCAGAACTGGAGGATTTTTTAACTGAAAAATTAGCCAAACGTATTGATAATAATACCGAGCGGGCTTTGACCTTCTAAATTTTGCGCGAGTGTTTGTAAAAAACCACCTAATGTTGCCGTATTATCAACATTTGCACCTTGGGCATTTAAAATGCTTTGAAAGCCATTTTGCAACGAGGCTAATTTGCTCGAATTGTCACTTTCTGTGTTGCGACTTTCCGCGTTTAATTGCTGAACCAACGTTTGCAAATTGCTCACGATATTGCCAACAGTCGTGGCGTTACTTGTTGCGCCGTAAGCAGCTAACGCAGCTTGGTTATTTTCTTCTGATGATTCGCCTGCATTTTCAGCACTACTTTCCGTATCACCACCATCATTTTTAAGCCCGAATTTCACCGCATTTGTAGGTAAATCCGCCGTAAAATTACGTTGTGGTGCGTCTTTTTGACTCAAAATATCAAATAAGTTTTGAATAAAAGTGCTGACAGTTTCTTTATTGTCATCACCTTTTTGAGTTGTTCTATCTGTACCACTTACAACAGGAGCCGTCGAATTAGTGGGATTTGCAATACCAATTTGTGCAAACGCCTGTCCGATGTAAGAGGAAAATGCTGATTGATTTGCGGCATTATTTGCTAAATTTGCACTATTAACATCAGCGACTTTATTAACAATTTGTGGGTTATACGCATTAACGCTCGAAGCAGAAGAAATGGTATTCATGATGAACCTCGCCCTTTTGGCTGTGAAATCGAATAAAATAAGATTTTGTTACTCAGGCTGTATTACGCCTTAGCTGGTGTATCGGATTCTACGCCATTTACTTTAGAAATAAACTGACTTACTTCACATTTCCACTTTTTAAATTAAGGATTTTCCATGTTAGAAAATTATCGTAAGCACGTTACAGAACGTGCCGAACAAGGCGTTGTGCCAAAACCGTTAGATGCAATGCAAACAGCACAATTAGTTGAATTGATTAAAAATCCCCCTGCTGGTGAAGAAGAATTTATTTTGGATTTACTTGCAAATCGTATTCCTGCTGGTGTTGATGAAGCGGCGTATGTGAAAGCAGGCTTTTTAGCTGCTGTTGCAAAAGGTGAAACAACTTCGCCAATTTTAACAGCCGAACGTGCCACCGAATTACTCGGCACCATGCTTGGCGGTTATAACATTGCGCCATTGATTGAATTACTTGATAGTTCAAACGAAACAATTTGCCAGCTTGCCGCAAAAGGTTTGTCACACACGTTGCTCATTTTCGATGCCTTTCATGACGTAAAAGTAAAAGCTGATGCGGGAAATAAATTTGCACAACAAGTCATGCAATCATGGGCAGATGCAGAGTGGTTCACATCAAAACCTGCTGTGCCTGAGAAATTAACCGTTTCTGTTTTCAAAGTCACAGGTGAAACCAACACCGATGACCTTTCCCCTGCCCCTGATGCGTGGTCACGTCCTGATATTCCTTTGCACGCCAAAGCGATGCTCAAAATGCCACGAGCTGGTATTACCAATGCCGAGGCACAAATTGCTGAACTCAAGAAAAAAGGCTTTCCCGTGGCTTACGTTGGCGATGTAGTCGGCACAGGTTCGTCACGCAAATCAGCAACCAATTCTGTTTTATGGTTTATGGGCAACGACATCCCACACATTCCAAACAAACGCGAAGGCGGCGTGTGCATCGGTGGAAAAATCGCGCCGATTTTTTTCAACACGATGGAAGATTCGGGCGCATTGCCATTTGAATGCGACGTAACCGATTTAAATATGGGCGATGTGATTGATATTTACCCGTATTTCGGCACAGTTAAACGTCATTTCAGTGGCGAAAAAGTGTGCGAATTTGAATTCAAAACCGACATTTTATTAGACGAAGTTCGCGCAGGCGGACGCATTCCACTCATTATCGGACGAGGTTTAACTGACCGTGCGCGAATTGCATTAGGTTTAGAGCCATCAACGGTTTTCAAACGCCCTGCTGATACGCAAGACAGTGGCAAAGGTTTCACACTTGCTCAAAAAATCGTCGGCAAAGCGTGTGGCGTAAAAGGCGTTCGCCCGAATACTTATTGCGAACCACACATGACTACCGTCGGTTCACAAGACACCACAGGCCCTATGACCCGCGATGAGTTGAAAGATTTAGCGTGTTTAGGTTTTTCAGCAGATTTAGTCATGCAATCGTTCTGTCACACCGCCGCGTATCCGAAACCGATTGACGTTGAAATGCAACACACCTTGCCCGACTTCATTATGAATCGTGGCGGTGTTTCACTTCGTCCAGGTGATGGGATTATCCATTCGTGGTTAAACCGAATGTTATTACCTGATACCGTTGGCACAGGCGGCGATTCACACACCCGTTTTCCAATTGGGATTTCGTTCCCCGCAGGTTCTGGTTTAGTGGCATTTGCAGCGGCAACAGGTGTGATGCCGCTTGATATGCCTGAATCGGTTTTGGTACGTTTTACAGGCGAAATGCAAGCGGGAATTACTTTACGCGATTTAGTTAATGCCATTCCGTATGCCGCGATTCAAAAAGGTCTTTTAACCGTTGATAAAAAAGGCAAAAAGAACGTTTTTTCAGGACGCATTTTAGAAATCGAAGGCTTGCCTGATTTGAAAGTCGAACAAGCGTTTGAATTATCCGATGCGTCGGCAGAACGTAGCGCGGCAGGTTGCACAGTTCGTTTAAATGAAGCTCCGATTCGTGAATACTTGAATTCAAATATCACCTTGTTGCAGTGGATGATTAAAGAAGGTTATGGCGATGCTCGCACGATTGAACGTCGAATTTCGAAAATGCAAGAATGGCTCGCAACGCCTGTATTGCTTGAACCTGATGCGGATGCAGAATACTTTGCAGTCATTGAAATCAATTTGAATGAAATCACTGAACCATTGCTAGCATGTCCAAATGACCCCGATGATATTAAAAAATTATCCGATGTCGCAGGAACGCACATTGACGAAGTCTTTTTAGGTTCGTGCATGACCAATATCGGGCATTTCCGTGCGGCAGAAAAATTGCTCAAACAACAAACGACCGATTTGCCAAGTAAATTATGGATTGCGCCACCGACCAAAATGGACGTGTCGCAACTCACCAAAGAAGGCGTTTATCAAACTTTTGAAAAAGCAGGCGCACGTTTAGAAATGCCTGGTTGTTCGCTTTGCATGGGTAATCAAGCGCGAGTGAAAGAAGGCGCAACGGTTGTTTCAACTTCAACGCGCAATTTCCCAAATCGTTTAGGCGACAACACAAACGTATTTTTATCTTCGGCAGAACTCGCGGCTGTGTGTTCGATTTTGGGCAAAATCCCAACCGTTGAAGAATATATGCGTTATGCCACACAAATTAACGAAACCGCTGATGAAACATATCAGTATTTGAATTTTGACCAAATCGCGGATTATCGCGGTTAATTTTTTAGGTTTTGCCATGCAGGTATTGAATGACTTTTTGAGTATCAACAATTTAATGCCGCATGGCTATTGTTTAAGCTGGAATTCCACGTTGTTGTGGTTGCACGTTATTTCTGATGTGTTAATCACGCTGTCTTATTATTCTATTCCACTCAGTCTTGCGTACTTTATTCGCAAACGTAAAGATCTACCTTATGCGTGGCTGTTTACAATGGGGGCATTATTTATTGTGGCGTGTGGAACGACGCATTTAATGTCCGCCGTTTTAATTTGGATTCCGTTGTATTGGGTAGATGGTATTCTTAAAGCCTTTACGGCAGCTATTTCACTCATAACAGCCGTTGCAATGTGGAAGATCATTCCGCTTGCCCTAAAATTACCCACCACAGCCCAGCTACTTGCTGAACAAGAAAAAACCATTAGTGAAAAATATAAACTCTCCGCCATCTTAGATAATGCCCCTGTTGCGGCATATACCAAAGATACAAATTACCGTTATCAATACTCGAATCGGCTGGTTTCAGAGATATTTAATTTACCATCTTCGGAAATCATTGGTTGTCAGGATAGTGATTTTTTTGATGATGAAACAGTACAAGAAATTCGGCGTTACGATCAGAAAGTTCTTGAAAATGGCGAACGTATAGAAACTATCCATTCATATCATTTGAAGAATGGTGAAGATCGCATTTTTTTAACGACAAAAGAACCTTTAAGAGATAAAAACGGCAACATTTACGCGCTGTCTGGCATTTCAACCGATGTCACGGATCTTAAAAGAAGTGAAGTAGCGCAACAAGAAGCCCTAAACCGATTACATAAAATTGCAAATCAAGTACCTGGTGTCGTTTATCAATTTCGTTTAAATACTGATGGAACCTCTTGTTTTCCTTATTCAAGCTCTGCAATTAAAGACATTTATCACGTTACGCCAGAAGAGGTTAAAGAAAGTGCAGAAAAGGTTTTTGCAATAATTCATCCTGACGATTTAGAACAAGTCTCTGTTTCAGTTGCCGAATCCGCGAAAAATTTAACACCATGGCAACATGAATATCGCGTGAAATTTGATGATGGCACAGTGCGTTGGTTATTAGGTGATGCTTTGCCACAACTTGAAGCAGATGGTGCAATACTTTGGCACGGTTTTATCAGCGATGTGACCCAGCGCAAACAATTGGAATTAGAACTGCAACGCTCTAACGCGGAGTTAGAACAATTTGCTTACGCCGTATCACACGATATGCGTCAGCCATTACGCATGGTGACAAGTTATTTATCGTTGATTGAAAAAGCATTGACCAACCAATTGGATGAAGAAACGCGGCAATTTATGGACTTTGCCATTGAAGGTTCAAAACGTATGGATGGCATGATTTTATCGTTACTCGATTATTCACGAGTGGGACGATTAACAAAACCTCTCACGCTTGTTTCTAGCCAAGAATGCGTTAATGAGGCGGTCTTATTTTTACAACCTGAATTGAAAAATGGCACAGTAAGTATTTCAGGTGATTGGATAGAGCTGCTTGCAAATCGTGATGAATTAACGCGACTTTTGCAAAATTTAATTGGCAATGCGTTGAAATATCACGATGAAAACAAACCATCCAAAACAGAAGTGCTAGCAACCGCAACCGAAAAATGGTTCCGCGTTGAAGTACGTGATAACGGTATTGGCATTGCAGCGAATCAAATCGACCGATTATTTAAAGTTTTTTCACGTTTACAAGCACGCAGTCGTTTTGAAGGAACGGGGATAGGATTAGCGTTATGCCGAAAAATTGTTGAACATCATGGTGGCAAAATTGGTGTAATTTCAGAAGGCGAAGGATTTGGCAGTACATTTTGGTTTGAGCTGCCACTTGTTCAGCACACCGTGTTAGAGCAATAAACCATGCACAAGAATTATCCTCCAACGTTTTATGAAAAAATTCGTGCGAATGGTTTATTACTTCTTGCATGGTTAGTTTTATTTGGTGGTTTTGTACTCACAGGCATTTTCAGCTATCAAGTTAAAGTCGATACACAGTTGCGTGAACGACAACGATTTGATTTATATTGCAGAGAAATTCAAGTCAAAATCGAAACACGTCTCGCCAAACAAAAACAAATGTTGCTCGGTGGTGTTGCCATGTTTGAATCATCTGAAAATGTGACCCGTGATGAATGGCAAAGATATGTAAAACGATTAAGTCTTTCTCGTGATTTAGACGGTGTTCAAGCATTGGGATTTTCACTTTGGCTTAAACCTGAACAACTTCTGGCACATGAAGAGAGTGTACGCAAAGAAGGTTTTTCTGATTATCACGTTAAACCCACAGGAAAACGTGATGTTTATACCGCGATCATTTACATAGAACCGTTTCTTGACCGAAATTTACGCGCATTTGGTTACGACATGTATTCTGAATCTGTACGGCACGCAGCGATGAACCGCTCCGTTGATGACGACACGGTGACATTATCGGGTAGAGTGATACTGCTTCAAGAAACCGAAACTGATGTGCAAGCGGGAACGCTCATGTATGCTCCTGTTTTTCAAAAAAACAAGCCCCTCAATACACCTCAGCAACGTTGGGACGCATTATTTGGTTGGGTTTATAGCCCTTTTCGCATGACTGATTTATTGCGTAATATCGTTTTGAATGCCCTTGACGTTAACGATGGTAATTTACAGTTGCGTGTGTACGATGGAGAGGAAATGACAAATGAACATTTGCTTTATCAGAGTAGCTCTATTTCCTCAGACAAACTGCCCGTTTTTAGTTCAAAAAGACAACTGCAATCATTTGGTACAACGTGGACACTTTATTTCGAGCAATTTGACAGTTTTGAAAAGAAATTTGGTAATCGTCAACTTTGGATTGTCGCTAGTACAGGTACATTTATTAGTCTATTACTGTTTTTTTTATTACGTTCTCATTTTTTGCTGCAAAAAAATGCAACCCGAATAGCTCTTGAACTCACAAAACAGGTGCGAGAAAAAGAAGCAAAATTAGCGTCCACGAATGCAGATTTGCTACAGTTCACCACCGTTTCAGCACATCATTTGCAAGAACCCGCACGACGATTAGTGAGCTTTGTGCAACGATTACGTCACGAATTATCGTATATCACAGTAGAAAATGAGAATGTTGCCACATCATTGCATTTCATTGAACAAAGCGCGTTACGGCAGCGAGCTTTAGTGCGAGACATTCAACTCTACCTTGCTGCCACCGAGCCTCGTGCCACCGTGAAACCTGTTTTTTTAACCGAAATACTTGAAAAAGTTCTAAAATACCACGCTGATGCTATACATAAAACACAAGCATCCATTGATTATGAAACAGGCTTGCCAGCTGTGCTGATTGATAGACCGCGTTTGTATGATATTTTTAATATCTTGATTAACAACGCTTTAACTTATCAACAACCTGATTGTCTCCCTCAAATACGCATTTACTGCAAACAAAAAGGCTTACGAATTTTTTGTTATGTCGAAGATAATGGCATTGGCATTTCTGCCCCATATCGTGAACGTGTTTTTGGCGTTTTTGAACGCTTACAAGTCAATGATAATCAGGAATCCACGGGCGTGGGATTAGCAATTGTGAAACGTATTGTAGAAAGTTGTAACGGTTCAGTTAAATTACTTGATACAGCAGGCGGTGGCACTACAGTTGTGTTTGATTTGCCAGCCTCTTTTTAATTTTTATTTTTATATTTTGTTGTAACGGAAAACTTAATGATTATTGACCACCCGAATTCGGTTGAAATTTTATTACTTGAAGATGAACATGCTGATGCGTATTTAGTCAAAATGGCATTACGCGAAGGCAAAGTCTTGGCTAATTTGCATCATGTTGTGGATGGTCGTGAAGGACTGGATTTTTTAGAAAAAAAAGGCGCATACGAAAAAGCTCCTCGTCCTGATTTAATTTTTCTTGATTTGAATATGCCACGCATGAACGGTTGCGAATTTTTAGCTGAATTGAAAAGCAATCCATTGTTAAACGATATTCCTGTTATCGTCTTGACAACCTCTGACGTAGAAACGGATGTTGTTCGCTCCTATCAACTTGGCGCAGCAAGTTACATTTCAAAACCTGTTGATATGGCGCAATTTATTGATGCCATCAATCAACTTGGCGAATACTGGTTCACCCTTGTGCGTTTGCCTCAAGGTCATAAAATATAAGTGAATTTATTCAAATTTTTCGTCGGGAACATACGCAGTACGCACCCGACGAAAACAGCCGTTATTCAGTCATTTTCTCATTCCAAATGTGCGTGACTTTCTCACGCAAATCGACGAAATTTCCCGCTTCAATAATCGCTTTATCACCTTGCAAAACGAGTTTGTGTCCCGCATCACGGTAAGCACAATACGCATTCGTCAACGTGTGTGTCGCGGCTTCATCAATAAAACCGAATGCGTGCAAACTGGTCAGCAAACGAATGTTGTCGGTGTAAATCGTCAAATCAGCAGATTTTTCCGCATTTGCCAAAATGCCAAATTGCACCATAAATTCAATATCCACAATGCCGCCTGCGCTTTGTTTTAAATCAAATTTTTCAGCGGATTTGGTATCTAAATTTTCACGCATTTTTTCGCGCATTTCGCGTACTTCGGTTTTTAATTTTTCAACGTCGCGCGGCAAACTCAACACACGTTGACGCATTTGGGAAAACTTTTGTCCTAAATTGCAATCGCCTGAAATAAAACGCGCTCTAACCAACGCCTGTAATTCCCACGTCCAAGCGTGTTCATAATAATACGGCTCGTAAGTGTTGATATGCGTGACTAAAACGCCTGAATCGCCATGTGGACGCAAACGCAAA
>JAQTOT010000010.1:0-8056 GCA_028713145.1 Methylococcales bacterium | reverse complement strand
CGAGAAGCTCCATTCGCGCAAGCTGCGCTCGTTCGCCGAAACGGCGTTCCAGTGACCGAGGCGTCGAAACCTCCGGAACGCAAGCTTCCCCTGGCGCAGGATTTGCAACGCCTCTTGCCCTCAATCGAGATCACGATGATCTTCGATGTCGGCGCCAATGTGGGCCAGACCGTCCGCAGCCTTGCCGCTGCCTATCCCTACAATTTTGTTTCTAAAATGTGACGAATTTTTTGCGCCAAACGTCCGTAAAATTGTGAACAAGAAAGTGATTTTTCACCGTTTGTCATGGCATTTCCATCTTTGCAATCGTAGATAAAAACCATGTCCAAATCTGAACCATAACCGAGTTCTAAACCGCCTAATTTGCCAAAACCAATCACAGCAAAATTCGTTTTCTCATCGTCACATTCAGGCGGATAACCGTGTTTTTCAACTAGCGTTTGCCATTCATATTTCACGACGCAATCGACAATACTTTCGGCTAAATAGGTTAAATAATCGCTGACAACCATGAGCGGAATAATGCCCATAATATCCGCCGCCGCAATTCGCAACACGTTCACTTGTTTAAATTGACGCAAGGCAATCATTAAGGCTTCTTGGTCTTCGGCATCAATTCGCGCCACAAGTTGATTTAATTGCTCGGTTAAATCGGCTTTTTTCAGCGGTTCAAACAGCGAGCGTGTGTCGAGCAATTCATCAAACAACACAGGATAACGCGCCAAATACTCACCAATCCAAGGACTTGCTGACGAAAGTTTTAACAGTTGTGACAGCGCATGCGGATTTTCAGCCAGCAACGCCAAATAAACATTTCGCCCTGCAACGGATTTGAACAACGTGAGTAAACGTTTTAACGTCTCGTCAGGATTGGTCACGGTTTGCAAGGTCGCAATCACTTGTGGCATCAAACGATTGATAACGCCCAGCCCTTTATTACTTAAACGGCGAATCGCAGGCTCATTTTTAAAATCACAAATCGCCGCCCAACTTTCAACGCAATTTTTAAAACCGTATTCGCGCAAGTTGTCGAGCAACTCATTTTCATCTTCCAAACCTGCCCAAATTTTTTGGCTAAGCTGCTGGATTTCGTCTTGTTTTGAAACGGAGAAAACGGCATCAAACACGCCGTGAACTTTGTTACGGACAGCATCTAACTCGTTTAAAAACGTTTCCCAATTCGCAAAACCTAAAACATAAGCCATCGCCGTTTGAGCATTTTCATTCGTTGGTAAATCGTGCGTTTGTTTGTCTTGATATTGTTGAATGCGATTTTCAACCCGACGCAAAAAATGGTACGACTGCGTGAGTTGCGCGGCATCTTCGGGATTGAGCAATTTCAATTCTGACAATTTTTGCAAAACGTCCAAAATCGGGCGCACTTGCAACGATTTTTCATTTCCACCGCGAATCAATTGGAACGCTTGCCCGATAAATTCAATTTCTCGAATTCCGCCGCGACCTAATTTGACGTTATCGACGCGGTCTTTACGACGTAATTCTTGTGCGATTTGCGCTTTCAAACTGCGTAATTCCTCGAACGCGCCGTAATCCAAATATCGCCGATAAACAAATTTCCCCAGCATCGACATTAACACTTTGCCTTGCTCAAAATCGCCAGCGACTTGCCGCGCTTTAATCATCGCGTAACGTTCCCATTCTCGCGCTTGGGTTTGGTAATAATTTTCCATACCGTCGAACGTCATGATAATTGCGCCGCTGTCGCCAAATGGACGCAGACGAATATCGGTTCGAAATACAAAACCATCAACGGTAATTTCGTCTAAAACGCGCACCAAACTTTGACAAATTCGGGTAAAAAATTCGCTGTAACTGGTTTCTTTTCGGTCAGGCAACACGCCGTTTTCGGGATAAGCAAAAATTAAATCGATGTCGGATGAATAATTGAGTTCATAAGCCCCCAATTTCCCCATCCCTAAAACGACGATTTGTTGCGGCGTTCCATCGGCTAAAACAGGTGTCCCGCGTCGTTCGGAGGCTTCTTTGTATAAAAAATCTAATGCTTTTTGAATGCACGCATCGGCAAGCCATGAAAGTTCAAGGAGAATTTGCGTCAATTCTTCCCAATTGGCAATGTCACGCCACGCAATCCGAATCATTTCGTTACGGCGAAAATGACGCAAGGTTGTCATCAATTCAGATTCTATTTCAATCGTTTTTTGTGCGAGTTTTTCGCGGTAAGTGGTTTCGTCGTAAGGCTTGAACAAATCACCCGATTGAATCAAATCGAGCAAAATTTGCGGATTCCGCTCGCAATGTTGCGCGGTAAATTCACTCATTGCCCACACTTTCACCATCGATTCAGAAAAATTTTCAGGCAAACTTAAAGCGGCTAATTTTTCTGACCATTGGCTTAAATCAACGGTATTTTTTAAGGATTCGGGGAGTTTTTGGATTTCAGCGTTAAACATAGTTATTTTTCCAAGTCACAAAGTTTGACGATTACGTTAGCACACGGCATTGCGATTGCGGCGCAATAATCAGGCGAAATAGCGATTTTTTGAGTGATCCATTTTTCAGCAACGGGTAAACTCAAAAATTGATTTGGCGAATTTACGTCGATTTCACATCGATTTAAACCCAATACGATGCCACGCCCGATACCTTTTACAACGGCTTCTTTGCGCGTCCAAAAATCGTAGAAAACGGTTGTTTTTTCATTTTCAGGCAAGGCAAACCAATAATCTTGTTCAGCAAGTGAAAAACATTTTTTCACCAAACCGTTCAAGGCATTTCGCAGTTTAATTTTCTCAACATCAATTCCGACGGGCATTTCAAAACTCACGGCAATCAATAATTTTTCGCCCGAATGCGAAACATTAAATTGCCACTTTGGAAAATCAGGTAAAAATGGTTTGCCAAATTCGCCGCGTTCAATTCGCAAATTTTTTTCAGGCAAATAATGCGCTAACACTTGCCGCAAAAACGGTTCGGATTTTTGTTTTGGTTCGATGTCAAATTGCCAAATATCAACCGATTTCACGGGTCGCTTTTGACAATCTATCGTTAATGGCGTGCCATGCTTCGCTTTGTGGCGGTTGTTCGACCACAATAAAATCGAGTTTCAGTGCGTCTAATTCGCGCAACTTGGCATATAAATTTTGAGCATAACTCACTGAATCAGCGGGTAATTGAATCACTGTGCAGGTTTGTGTTTCAGGAATCATTGACCCGCACGTTAACACGCCGATTTTTTGCGTGTCACTTTTTAACTGTTCAAGCAAAAAATCGGTTTCACAACGAAACGCAGGCGTAGTCGGCGCATAATGAATCGCCATCATGCCTGCAGTTCGTACGGTTGTTTGCGAAAGCGAATCGGGAATAAAAACCTCTGTTTGCAGAACGGCTTCTAATTCGCTACGGGTAATTTTTCCAAATCGCAAAAGCGTCGGCTTGTCGCCACTCAAATCGATAATCGTTGATTCCACGCCGATTTGACACGCGCCACCATCCAAAATTAAATCAACATCTTCACCTAATTCGTCGGCAACATGCTGGGCTTGCGTGGGACTGATTCGGCAAAAACGATTCGCCGAAGGCGCGGCAATGCCACCACCAAATTGACGTAATAATTCGAGCGCAACGGGATGATTCGGAATTCGCAACGCGACGGTATTTTGTCCACCTGTGACGATTTCGCTTACGTTGGAACGTTTTTTTAAGATAAACGCTAGCGGCGCAGGACAAAAATGTTGCGCTAACTTGTAAGCCGATTCGGGAATGTCTTGCGCCCAATCGTCGAGTTGCGAGGCACTTGCCAGATGCACAATTAACGGATGATTTTCAGGGCGATTTTTCGCCGCAAAAATACGTTTCACAGCGTTTGGATTACTCGCATCTGCACCTAAACCATAAACGGTTTCGGTGGGCATTCCGACCAATCCACCATTTTTTAAACATTGCACGGCAAGTTCAATGTTTTCAGATGTGGCTTGTAAAATCGCCATTCTTAACCGACCTGCAACACAATGTGATAATCGAATTCGTTGGTGAATGTATCTAAAACCGCATGACCATTGATGCGGCACCATGCGGGAATGTCTTGCAAAATCCCCGAATCGGTGCCGATGATTTCTAAAATTTCACCTGTTGAGAGTTTTTTAACGGCTTCTTGCGTGCGAATTACGGGCATGGGGCAAAGCAGGCGGCGGGTGTTTAAAGTATGTTTGAATTGCATCATTTTTGGTGTGTCGTGGAAATTGCTTGCGTATTTACCGATTCCATTTTTTGCGGTTCTAAATACGCAACATTCAAATGGTCATCAATGAGGTATTTTCGCGCCACGTCTCGAACTTGTTCAGAAGTGACTTGATTGATTTTTGCAACATATTCGCCCGCTTTTTTATAACCTAATCCAACCGTTTCAAGCATTCCAAGTTGCATTGCCTGATAAAAATTTGAATCACGTTGATAGACTTCACTGGCTAACACTTGCGCTTTGATGCGTTCTAATTCCGCAGGTTCAACCAGTTGATTTTGTAATTTTACAATTTCAGCTTTTAACGCGGTTTCAACGTCTTGCACCGTTTTACCTTGCGAAGGTGTCGCTTCAAGTTCAAATAAATCATCAAGTCGTGAGGTTAAGTTATAACCCGCATTTGCGGCAACCGCGATTTGTTTGCCGCGAACAAGCGAACTGCTCAAACGCGCACTGCTTCCACCATCTAAAACCCCTGCAAGCACTTCTAGCGCGTAAGCTTCGGTTTCATTTTCAGCGGTTTTCAAACTCGGAACGTGATACCCCAACACCACCGACGGTAATTTTGCAGGTACTTTTACCGTCATTTTTCGCGTGCCAAGTTGCGGGGCTTCTTTTTGTGGTTTGAGCGGCACGAGTTCGCTGGGTTGTAATTCACCAAAATGTTTTTCATCCAACGCAAAAACATCCGCTGTTTTCACGTCACCGACCACAACAAGCGTGGCATTATTGGGCGCGTACCAACGTGAATACCACGCTTGCAAATCAGGCGTAGTGTAAGCGGCAATATCTGCTTGCCAACCAATAATCGGATTTTTATACGGACTATTTGTGTGTACCATCGCTGAAAATTGCTCTGCCATTTTCGCTTGCGGATTATCATCGGTTCGCATTCGGCGTTCTTCAGTGACAACTTCAAGTTCTTTTTTGAGTTCTTCGGGCAAAATATGCAAATGGCGCATTCGGTCGGCTTCAAGTTCAAAACTCACAGGCAATTTTTCGGCTGCCATCGTTTGAAAATACGCGGTGTAGTCGTAGCCTGTGAACGCATTTTCCTCGCCGCCATTTTCAGCAATGATGCGGGAAAATTCTCCTGCTGCGTGTTTGTCTGTGCCTTTAAACATCATGTGTTCAAGCATGTGTGAAAGTCCCGTAATACCGCTAGGTTCGTAACTTGCACCCACTTTGTACCAAACTTGCGACACGACAACAGGTGATCTGTGATCTTCTTGAACAAGGATTTTTAAACCGTTGGCGAGCGTGTGTTCGGCAATTTCTGGTGTGGCGAAACTGGTAGCGGGTAAAAGCAATAATAATGATAAAAAATTTTTCATAAGCCAATTCCAAAATAAAAACGGCGCATTGTCAAAACAATACGCCGCAAGCCAAAAAATTAAAATGCCGCGTCTTAGCCGTCAGCGTTAATTTTTGCAATGATGTCTTTTAAATTTTGTTCTGCCGTTTCATTTGCCACTTGGCATGTTCCCGCATTCAAATGTCCACCGCCGTTATAGCTTAAACATAATTCGCCGACGTTGGTTTCTGAGGTGCGATTCAAAATCGATTTACCAATAGCAAAAACGGTGTTTTGTTTTTTAACGCCCCACATAACGTGAATTGAAATGTTGCATTCAGGATAGAGCGCGTAAATCATGAAACGATTGACGGCATAAATGATTTCTTCATTACGCAAATCCAAAACGGCTAAGTTGCCATAAACGGTAGTGCAACGGGTAATTTGTTCTTTTGCCGCCGCTTCGTGTTCTTTGAACAGTTTTACACGCTCTTGCACGTCAGGTAATTTCAAGATGTCATCAATTGAGTGATCTTTGCAGTAATCAATCAAATCCATCATCAATTGATAATTTGACACCGTAAATTCTCTAAAACGTCCCAAACCTGTTCGAGCATCCATCAAGAAATTGAGCAATACCCAACTATCAGGATTGAGAATTTCATTTTTATTGAATTGAGCAGAATCACCTTTATCAACCGCATCCATCATTTCAGACCAATGTGCGGGGAAACGATCTGCACCACCATAATAGTTATAAACCACGCGAGCTGCTGATGGCGCATCAGGTTCGATAATATGATTATCTTGTTTGCCGTTGCGAAGTGTTTCGCTCAAATGGTGATCGAACGCTAAATACACGCCTTTTACATACGGCAAGTTTGTAGTGATGTCGTTGTCGGTAATTTCAACAATTTCGTCTTGCATATCTTTTGGATGAACGAATTTGATTTCGTCAATCAAATCGAGTTCTTTCAACAGTACCGCGCAAATCAACCCGTCAAAATCACTACGAGTCACCAATCTAAATTTTTTATCTGACATAATTTTTAACCTTAAAAAAAGAAAAATGTTTAAAACAAACCTGTAATTTTGCCGTCATCATCGATGTCGATGCGCTCTGCGGCGGGAACTTTTGGCAAACCTGGCATGGTCATCATATCGCCTGCAATCGCCACGATAAAACCTGCACCATTCGCCAAACGAACGTCACGAATTTCAATTGTATGTCCTGACGGCGCACCTTTTAACGCAGGATTGGTTGAAAATGACATTTGTGTTTTTGCCATGCAAATTGGGAATTTTCCGTAATCCGCATTCCATGCGGCAAGCTGTGATTTTACTTTCGCATTCACCGTCACATTTGCCGCGCCATAAAGTTTTGTGGCAATAGCTTCAATTTTTTCGAGCAAACTTAAATTCTCGTCGTACACAAATTTAAATTCAGGTTCACGATTATCAACGATTTCAGCCACTGTATTCGCTAACTCTTCAGCTCCCGCGCCACCATTTGCCCAATGTTTTGAAACCACGCATTTCGCGCCTAATGTTGCACATTTTTGTTGCAACAATGCGAGTTCGGCTTCGGTGTCAAACGTAAAATGATTAACACAAACCACGCACGGCAAGCCGTAATGTTCCGTAATGTTTTTATAATGGCGTTCAAGATTTTCAAAACCTTTTTCAACTGCCGCCACATTTTCTTGATTTAAATCCTCTTTTGCCACGCCGCCGTGGAATTTCAAGGCGCGAACCGTTGCAACTAAAACAACCGCTGATGGTTTCAAACCTGACATTCGGCATTTGATGTCGATGAATTTTTCTGCGCCTAAATCTGCCCCAAAACCTGCTTCCGTGACAACATAATCCGCGAGTTTCAATGCCGTTTTGGTTGCTGTGACTGTGTTGCAACCGTGCGCGATATTCGCAAAAGGCCCGCCGTGAATAATGGCAATGTTATTTTCAAGCGTTTGAACTAAATTCGGTTTGATTGCGTCTTTCAAAAGTGCAGCCATTGCACCGTGGGCTTTTAAATCACGCGCATAAACGGGTGTTACTTTGTCGGATTTGTAACCAATCACAATGCGACCTAAACGCTCTTTTAAATCCGCTCGACTAGTAGCTAAACATAAAATTGCCATGACTTCTGACGCGACCACAATGTCATAACCGTCTTCACGCAAATAACCGTTTGCAGCACCGCCCATGCCGACCACGATATTTCGTAACGCACGATCATTCATATCAACAACCCGTTTCCATTGAATTCTGCGTGGGTCGATGTCAAGTTCGTTGCCGTGATTGATGTGATTATCGATTAACGCAGATAACAAATTATGCGCGACACCAATTGCGTGGAAATCACCTGTGAAATGCAAGTTAATATCTTCCATCGGAACAACTTGCGCGTAGCCACCACCTGCCGCACCACCTTTCACACCAAAACAAGGACCTAATGAGGGTTCACGCAAACACATAATCGTTTTTTTGTTCAAACGATTCATTGCATCGCCTAAACCGACAGTTGTTGTAGTTTTGCCTTC
>JAQTOT010000009.1:22140-29087 GCA_028713145.1 Methylococcales bacterium | reverse complement strand
AATGCCCTTTCTATTAGTGACAATATCGATACTGAACAACTTTTGGCAACGGATAATCTAACTGCAACGGTTAGCGTGTTGCACGGAAAATTAACCGTTGCTACAAATAGTGGCGCAACCGTCTCAAACGACAATTCAAATAACGTTGTTATCACAGGTTCAACCGCGCAAATCAATGCCGCGTTAGAAGGCTTAGTTTATGCGCCGCTATTGGATTATAACGGTGCTGATACATTAACGTTATTAACGAGCGATAACGGTAATACTGATCACAGTGATTTAGCACATCCCGCTTCGGCTATTACCCCATTGACTGTAACAAAAACGGTTAATTTAAGCGTTACAGCGGTGAATGATGCGCCAGTTGCTTCAGGTTCTTCAACTCTCGCAGCCATTTTGGAAGATGACACTAATCCCGTTGGGGCAAGTGTTTCAGCGTTATTTCAAGCTAATTTTAGTGACAGCAAAGACCAACTCAAACCAACAGGCTATTCGGATGCAAATACTTTTGCAGGCATCGGCATTATTGGTTATATGCCAGATAGCAACGCAGGAAGTTGGCAATATAAAATTGACAATGGGGAGTGGACAACAATTGAAAGTGCTTTGTCATTAAGTAAAGCCCTCACTTTAAAAATTACGGATAGTTTGCGTTTTGTACCTGTTGCGGATTACAACGGCACGCCACCTGCACTAACTGTTTTACTAATCGATAATAGCATTGATTTTGTCACCAGTGGTGAAAGTAGTTATGCAAGAAAAGAAGTTGGCGTATTGGGCGGAGCTTCGCCATATAGTAGTGGCACAGTTTCATTAACGACTAACATTATCCCCGTTAACGATAATCCTAGTTTTGCCAATGGTGTAAATCAAATCGTTAAAGAAGATGCAGGTGAACAAACCGTTGCCAATTTCATTACGAATTATTCCAAAGGACCTAGTAACGAAAGCTATCAAAGTCTGACGTTTATAATCACCAACAGCAATAACACGCTATTTAGTGTTCAACCATCTATAAATAGTAGCGGCACGTTAACTTACACACCTGCGTTGAATGCGAATGGTGCAGCGACTGTGACAGTTTCTTTAAACGACAGCGAAAACGGCACAACAGGAACGCAAACATTTACGATTACGGTACAGCCTGTTAATGATGCGCCTACTCAAACCGTGCCTGTCGCGCAAAGTGTGGATGAAGATTCTTCGTTGACGTTGAGTCATTTCAGTGTGAGCGATGAGCTTGATACAAAACAAGCTGCAACAGATAATTTGACCACTACGTTAACCGTTCAGCACGGCAAATTAACGGCAAGCACCGCTACGGGGAATGATTCCGATAGCATTAGCATCACGGGCAGCGCAGCACAAATCAATGCCGCACTGAATGGTTTAATTTATAAACCAAATGCGAATTACAACGGCAAGGACAGTTTGACGGTATTGACCAGCGACAACGGTAATACAGGTGGCGGCGCGTTGAGTGTCAGTAATACGATTGAAATCACGGTGAATCCTGTCAATGATGCTCCCGTAATAACATCAAAAGAAACCATCAGCAGTGTTGCAGAAAATTCACCACTTGAAACCATCGTTTATACCGTGAGCGCAACCGATATTGATGAGGGACAAAAACTCAGTTACAGCTTATCGGGACAAGATGCAAATAGTTTTGTAATCGACGCCACAACAGGTGTTGTGACCTTAAAAGCTGCCGCAAATTTTGAAGTGAAAAACAGTTATCAGTTCAATGTCGTCGCAACAGATGATGACAAAAAACCGTTAAGTGACGTAAAAGCTATTACGATAAATGTGACCGATGTTGATGAAGCACCTGTTGCCGTGTCTGATGGTTACAAAACAAACGAAGACACCGCGTTAAAAATAGCCGCAACACAAGGTGTTTTAGCAAAAAGTAGTGCGGCAAATGCAAATAGTCAATTGAGTGCTATTTTGGTAAAAAATCCAGCAAACGGAACGTTAATTTTAGAAAAAAACGGTGCATTTACTTATCAACCTAATCCTAATTACAGCGGAGTAGATAGCTTTACTTATAAAGCGAGCGATGGAAAATTAGACAGTGACTTAGTCGTAGTTTCACTCACCGTTCAGCCCGTAAACGATGCACCGAGCTTTAAAATCGGCGAAAATCAAAAGGTACAATCAATTGCTGGCAAACAAACGGTTACTGAATGGGCAAGTGAAATCAATGCAGGAATTAACGAATCTGACCAAGTTGTAAGTTTTCAAGTCACTAATGACAATGAGGCATTGTTTAGTCTTCAGCCGACTATCGACAACACAGGGACGTTAACTTACACACCTGCCGAAGGCGCAAATGGCTCGGCAACAATTCGTGTGCTTGCCAAAGATAATGGCGGTATTGATAACACTGGAATAGATACCAGTGCAGAACAATCAGCTGTTATTGTCATCGAAAGTCTTACAAATGCAGCGCCAATCTTAACCAGTGCAACAACATTCGAATTGCCCGAAAAAACCACAGCAATCGCGACAATTACTGCCAGCGATAAAGATGGTGATTTACTAAATTACAGCCTTGCTGGTGGTACAAATCAGGATTTATTTACGTTGGATTCGGCAACAGGGAATTTAGCATTTAAAACGCCCGTTTTATTCGATACAAAACCAGATTCGACCAATAGTTATAACGTGTCGGTTTCCGTTTCAGATGGGAAAGTTAGCGACACTCAAAATTTAACCATTACTGTTTTACCCGACCTCGATAGCGACGGCAAAGCAGACAAATATGATGACGACATAGATGGTGACGGAATTCTAAATATCGCGGAGGACAAAATTCCTAATCCAAGCGGTGGTAATTTTGGTGACGCGAACAGTGATGGAATTTTAGATTCATACCAACCAAATGTGGGGGCAATCAAAACTATTGCAAATGATAAAAATGGTAGTCCTCGTTATGCCGCATTTAGCGTGGCAGAGGGCTTGAGCATTCAAAATATCACCAATAGTGTCGCCAAAAATCTACCCAAAGGCACCACCTTACCCTTAGGCGCGTTTGGTTTAACGGTCGGTAATGTGCCAATTGGTGGCGATGCAACCATCACGATGACGGTTAGCCCAGACGTGGTTATGAATGGTTATTTAAAACAAAATAACACGGGGCAATGGGTGAAATTACCCATTACACTCGGCGGTGATACCACTAAAACCATTAGTTTCACGTTAACTGACGGCGGTATTTTCGATAAAGATGGAGTTAAAAACGGCACAATCGTTGATCCAGGTGGTCCGACGGTTTTAGCAAATGTACCTTTGCTTGCTCAATTTACGGATACTGTTAAAACATTGGCAGAAACCGATAGTATTTTAACTACGTCAGGAAAACTAACCTCCACCAACGCAGAAAAATTTACTGTAACAGCCCAAAATGTAACGGGGTTATTTGGCTCATTTAGCATTGATGGTGCAGGAAATTGGTCTTACACAACAGACACCGCACACAACGAATTTTTGAAAGATAAAATTTATACCGATACGTTTACGGTAAAAACAACTGACGGCGTGGTGTCAAATGTAGCAATCAATATCACTGGAACTCGTGATTTACCAATAGTTGTAAATGATATGGCAAAACAGACCATTGAAACGACAACGGGGGTAAATGCACAAAAAATCTTACATGGACAAATCACATTACAAACCACGCAAGGTTTAAATATTGTGCAAAATGCAGACAAATCATGGACAGATTTAGATGGTATTCCTGTGAGTTTTAGTTTGGATAATGCACAAAATGTGGGTACGAATTTAGTTAAAACGACTCTCACTGATGGTTCAACATTAACGTTAAATACGCTGGATGGCAGTTACACTTATACGCCAAACACTTCAAAAAATATCACGAATACCACTGATATTTTTAAAGTCACTGTTGATTCTGTGCCGCTTACGCTTTCGCTTAATCGCAATGATTTGTTAGACCGAGATGGTATTCCCGATACGGTGGAAACGAATTTAGCTAATTTAGCTAATGCAGCTTCAACATCGACGACAAAACCCTCTGTTTCTGGTGATTTAAATGGTGATGGCATTGCAGATAAACAACAAGGTGCTGTGACGGATATAGCGTGGATGACCAATAAAGATTTCAATGCTGGATTGAATAATACGCTAACATCAACTAAACCTATCGTGAGTATTGTCATTGCTTCCTATGAGTCAGGGGCTGCTGATTCGTCTGCTCAACTAAGTAATGTTTCTGTCCTATCCAGCAATTCAAGCATTGGAAAACCTAAATCAACGGCTACAACTGGTAATATCAAAACACCGTGGGATGCTTTGCAATTTTCAATTGCTTCGACAACAGATAAAGGATTAAAAGACATCAATCCAAACAATGCAGGCACTCAAACGCTAGTTAAAATCGATATTTCGCGTTCAGGGGAAACAAATTTTAATGGTTACATGAAATATGTTTCCGCAGACACGATTAACGCTTATAAAAACGCGGGCTTGCCTTTAGTTACCTTGGATGGCGAGGCATTAACCATGGAAAAACAAGCAGGTTGGTATGATTTCACTCAACGTTCAGAAGGGGGGGATGGTGCAAAATTTATCAAAGATGCAAGCGGCAAAATAACCGATATTGAAATCGTGATTACGGACAATCAATTCGGCGATGATGATATTGCCAGCAATCAAATTACTGATCCGAGTTTGCCAGTGGTTCTCGCGGTGCCAATTGCTAAAACGCTTGAAAGTAGCACGGATGTTACGAGCTTGGCAGCAGAGTTTACAAACTTGACGTTACAAGAAACTTTGATTGATAAAAAAATCACCACCACTCAGTTAGTCGATAATCCGTTAGCTTGCTTGCCAGAATGGACATTGAAATTATTGAACATTCCGTTAAAAATTAACCAAGATGTGACCACAACCACTCAAGTCGTTGCTCCGTTAAATGGCACAGGGAATGCGCTAGCAAATCAAATGGTTGGCAACAGTGCCGATAACATTTTGAATGGTTTAGCAGGTGCCGATACCTTGACAGGCGGTTTGGGGGCTGACACGTTTGTATTTGGTGACAAAGATGTGATTACGGATTTCAATTTCGCGCAAGGCGATAAAATTGACATTCGAGGCGCGAACTTTGTGCGTTTTGATAGCGCGACACAAACGTTGCACGCCGATACTAATGGTGATGGAAAAGCCGATGCGACATTACAGCTTTTGGGTGTTTCAAGTTTTCCGACTGAAGCGTTAATTACGAAATAACACGGATTTTTTATGTTTTTTAATAAGTTACAAGTTGCGTTGTTAGCGACTTTATCAATGATGTCCATTTCTGCATTTGCTGAAAATGATTTTTACGTTGCGCCATTTGGCAGCTATTTACATACAGACGGAGCCACCAAAGCACATGATGGTTTTGGAGCGGGTTTAGCCATCGGAAAAGAACTCAACACGCATTTCAATGTTGAAGTGCGTGGTTTTTGGCAAGGTTATGACAACGATTATTCCTGCTGCAATAAGCCGAATATCAATATGAAAGGAGATTCGCAATTGGCGGGTGGAACGTTAGATGTGCAGTATTTTTTTATGCGTGACACCTTTTCACCTTACGTTGTCGCAGCAGTCGGCGGTATGAATACCGATTACCAAATGCAAACAACTGCTTTCGGTAAATCTGTAAATTATCAAAAAGATACGACTTCGTTTATTTTTGAAACGGGCGTTGGGACAACTTATTTAGTCTCGGATTATTTCAGTTTGCGTGGCGATGTACGTTATCGATTAAATACATTTCCCACTAATGCAAATAGTCAAGAAACCAGTGTGTTTAATGATTTGACGGTTAATTTTGGTTTTTTAGTGCCATTGTGAAAACGAATCAAAACGCAAACATTTCTTGAAGTTTGTGACATGCAGCCCCACCCAAACCTATCAGCTCTGGGTGGGGATAATGCACGATAAATTAGAACTCAAAATAAAACACTACAGGTTTTGTTTTCATAGAAACACGCGTCAGTTACAACGAATCGCCAATTGTCTTTTTATAAAAAGGCCAATTCGTCACATGCAAATACTTTCGTACGGGTGATTTAATGACTGACACGCAAAGTGCAATCGAAAATAAACACCACACTGCCGCATATTCATTGGGGTCATCGGTGGTAATGTCTGAAATCCAAGGCCCCATAAAATAGTGAAACAACACAAATTTCCATGAGCCATAAAGTGTTGGTAAAACGAACGCCACCAAAATATACGCCAAAACGTGCAAGCCCCAATTGAAATTAAATAACCATTCCACAGGATGAGAAAGCAAACCGTTGAGCGGCATTTGCCAAGCGATATGCCACGCGCCAGAAACCGAACAAATATGCGGACCACAGAAACCTTCTGTACCAATTACACATTCGCCAGCCCACGCCATCGGATACATTTTTATTAAAATGAAAACCGAACCAATCGCACATAAGGTATAAACCGTAGTACGGATTTTGAGTTTGATACTTTCAGGAATGAAATACATCGCCACCATATTGGCAAAAAACGGCTGAAACGCAACGTGTAAATACCCCAGCATCGTCAGTATTTGATTATTCGGGTTGTCGCATAAATCGATATAAATGTAAGTAAATGCTTGTAATAATTCCATCAACGCGAAATACGTCAATGGAATCCATAACTCTTTTGATTCGCCTCTTTTTGCAATGTAATACGCCGTACCCAAACCAATTGTTGCCAATACGCCTGATGCTTCACCACTCCAACACATGATGTTTTTCCTCATTTTTTTATAATTATTTTATTCCCCACGCGACAATTTTCACGCTCTGGAAAATTGTACCACACAAAAATAGTGGCTTTTTCGACGTGCTTTATTGTTGCTGGCTATATTGATATTTAAATTTACGTTTGAGTAACGTTGCAGGATCATCAGGAATTCGCTTTAACCATTG
>JAQTOT010000009.1:0-22130 GCA_028713145.1 Methylococcales bacterium | reverse complement strand
TTAGCTTGTGCTTGTTCAGTGGTTAATTTTTGCGCTTCGACCTGTTTTTGAGTGGACTTATTTTTCTGTTCATCTTGTTTTTCAGGTTCAGTCGAGGATTCTTTTTTAGATTTGTCTTGTTTGGAATCTTCTTTTTTATCAGGATTGTCACCTGCTTTATGTTCATCTTTTTGCTCAGGTTTTGACTCCGATTCTTTATTTTCGCTTTGTTTTTCTTGCGAATCTTTATCCGACTTTTCGTTTTGTTGCGGCTGATTTTGCTTAGAATCTTGCTGCTGTTTTTCTTGTTTTTGTTTTTCTAATTCTTTTGCCACAATTTCTTTATTCGCTTTCGCGTCATTATCGTAAGGATTCTCTTGAATCGCTTGCTCGTAAGCGTTCAAGGCTTCTTGCAATTGCCCTTTTTTCGCTAGCGCGTTACCTAAATTGTAAAAATTATTGGTTTGTGAAAACTGCTCGGCAGCCTTATCGTAATTTTCTGCTTGATAATTTGCCGCCGCTTTCCAATTTGGATTTTCAAATTTTTCAGCTGCTTGTGAGAATTGTTGTTTGTCGTAACTTTGAGCCGCTTGTTGGTCAGGCGTTTTCCACAAATTTTGCCATTCAAACGCATAACTGTTTTTAGGAATTGGCAACAAAAACAAAAGTGCCAAATAAAATGCACCTTTGCGAAATTGCCACGCTGCCCACGGTAAAATTAGCAAAATCAAATAATAACCGCTGTCTTCCCACTGTTCTAAAAACAGGTTGGTTTTGTCATTTGCCGTTTGATTTAACGGTGAATCGAAAGTTTGCAGCAAATTTTTCACGTCGCTGTCATCAGCCGTCATGATTTGAAAACGACCGTAACCTGCGGCGGCGAGTTCGCTTAATTCCGTGGTTTGTAGTTTCGGCACTAAAATTTGCCCTGATTCATCTTTAGCAAAACCACCTTCAGGCAACGAAACGGGCGCACCTTCTGTTGTTCCCACACCTAAAACGGATAAACGATAACCGCCTAATTTTTTCGCAAAATCTGTCGCATTATTTGCGCTGTCAGTAATTAGCAAAATATGACCTTGTGGCAACCCCGCTTGTTTTAAAAGTTCGACTGCTTTTTCTAACCCCGCCACAGGATTATTGCCTTCGGCTGGCATAATGTCGGTTGTGAGGGCTTCAAGTTGGCTGTGAATCGTTTCAATATCATTAGTCAGCGGCGTAACCGTAAAAGCCGCCCCCGAATAAACGAGTAGCGCAGTTTGCCCGTCTTTTCGCTGCGAAAGTAAATCGGCAATTTTGTAACGCGCTCGAATCAAACGGCTTGGTTTTACATCTTGCGCGTTCATCGATTCAGATAAATTGAGTGCAATTACGAGCGCAGAATTATTGCGAAAAGCTGGTGCAGGCAAGCGTTGCCATGTTGGCGCAGCAAGGGCAATGATGGCTAAAAATGCACAAAAACTTGCCAGTGAAAAAGCCCGTTTCGAATTTTTCCCGCCGCCATTTTCAAGCAGATACGGTAACAATTCACGGTCACAGACTTTTTCCCAATGTGCAATTCCACCCGCGTGTTGACGATAATTTTTTATCAGCAAATAAATCAGCGGAATGAATGCCAGAAAAAAATAAGGTCTTAAAAAGTGAAAATTGCTTAAAAATTCGCTCATTTAAATTTTCTCCAACTTAGCAATCCAGCTAAAAATAATGCACCTGCAAGTGGTACAAAATACAATTCACGGCGTGGGCGAAAATACTGTTTATCTTTTTCGACGGGTTCAAGCTCATCAAGGCGCATATAAATGTTATTTAAATCATCCAAATTTTTCGCGCGGTAATAATAACCGCCTGTACTTTCAGCAACTTTAATCAATGTCGCTTCATCGATGTCAGCAGATGGATTGACTTTTCGATAACCAAAAAATCCACCCACGAGCATTTCATCTGCGCCAATACCAATTGTGTAAATTTTTAAATTGTTCGCCGCCGCAAGTTCAGCGGCTTTTAACGGCGACACTTCGCCAGCGGTATTCGCGCCATCGGTGAGTAAAATCAACACCCGACTATTTTGCGATTCATTGCGTAAGCGTTTTACGGCAAGCCCAATCGCATCACCAATCGCGGTGTTATCCCCAGCTAAACCGATTGCCGATTCATCTAAAAGTGTGGCAACGGTTTTTCGGTCAAACGTCAGCGGCGTTTGTAAATAGGCTTGCGAACCAAACAAAATCAATCCTACTCTGTCGCCCACTCGCCGCTCAATAAAAGCCGTTGCAATCGATTTAATGGCTGTTAAACGGTCAACGTATTCTTTTTCTAAAATGAAATCTTTTTCTTGCATACTTGCAGACAAATCGACAGCAAGCATCAAATCACGTCCATTCATTGCCTGTTCAATTGGTTCGCCAAGCCATTGCGGACGCGCCGCAGCTAAAACCAAAAGTATCCAAGCCATTGCGGCTAAATATAAACGTAGACGATTTGTTGTTGCAGCTGTTTTGCTGGTTTGCAAATTCGCAAAATCCGTCAAAAACGGCACACGCAACGCGCTTTGATTAGCGTGTAATTTCGCTGGTGCAAGCCAATAAATGAGAAATGGTAACGGAAGTAGCGCGAGTAACCACGCCCAATGGAAATGAATCATGATGATGAAGTGGTTTGTAAATTTGCTCTATTTTCAGAGTCATCGAGCGTTTTCAAAAAATCACACATTTCTTGATTGTCCACGCGCTGATAAATTTCCAAAACAGGTAACGTTAAATCAATCGATTCAAAGGTTATTTCATCATCGATAAAATAAAAAACAGGTTGCCAGTTCGTTGATTTGCGTGAAACTTCAATTTCAACGCGATCTTGCTCAATTAAAACGTATTCTTCCAAACTCGGAATACTTTGATAAATTTGACGTTTCAAATTTTTGTCGAATTTGCGCGTGGAATTTGATAACACTTCAACGATGATTCGTGGTGATTCACTGAAATGTTTGTTGCCATCATCATTGTTGCAACTGACTAATACGTCAGGATAAAAGTATTTTCTACCATTATCCGCGCGAACTTTGATGTCAGAGCTGAATGCTTCGCACGGCGTACCCTTTAAATGATGGCGTAATTCACTGCTCACGTTGAGTGTTAATCCCTGATGATTGATGCTGCCACCAGACATGGCAAAAATTTCGCCATCGAAATACTCGTGTTTAATGTCACTGATTTTTTCATCTTCAAGATACTCTTCTTCGCTAATGTAAGTGACTTTGTAATTGGGAAAACTCATAAAACACCTCTCGTTGTGACTATTTGATTCAAGGCCGCATTCAAACCTTGCAACACCAAGTTCGATTCTAAAATAAAAGGGCGTTCAAGTTGCGTGGCGATAATTTTTGCATCACCGCCCGTTAAAACTAATTGGGTATTTTCAGGTAATTTTTGCATCGTTTTTTCAATCAAACCGCACGCGGCAAATAATGTTCCGTTAAAAATTGCGGCTTGTGTTTCAGTGGCTAAACCGATGTTATGTGTTGAATTTATCAACGGTAAATCGGCGGTATTTGTCGCTAACGCATTTTTCATTAACGATAATCCTGCACAAATCAAACCGCCTTGATGTTCACCCTTATCGTTTAACACATCAACGGTAATTGCTGTCCCACAATCGACAATACAAACAGATGAATGCGTTTTTTGCCAAGCAGCACATAGCGCAAGCCAACGATCTACACCCAATTTTTCAGGTTGCAAATAACCATTTTTTACGCCAAATGCTGTAGATTCTGATTTTGCAAAATAAATTGGAATATCGCCCCACAATTCGCATGCAACAGCCGTAATCACATTTAATAATTCGACTTTTCCAACGCACGAAATCGCCATTTTTTGTGGCTGCAAATCACGCCATAATTTTTCTAAAATAGACGACGTAATTTCAGAATGTGGCAGCGGCTCTGCTGGTTGCACGTTTTCACCTTTTGCACACGCCCATTTCAAACGGCTATTTCCCAAATCAATCAGCAAATTCACGCACTAAAACTCACTTCACCCGACGCGAAAGTTTGAAGTTCACCATCTTCGCGTAGCAATTTCAAAAGACCGTTTTCATCGATGCCTTGCACAATGCCTTGAATTTGTTGTGAACCGATAAACAGTGTTGCGGCTTTACCCATTAAACAATCATATTCGCGCCACTCGTTTAAATACGCCGCAAAGCCTTGTTTTTCAAACATCGCGGTAATCGGCAAAAGCTCGTTTAATAAATGGGCAATCAACGCATTGCGTTCAACTTTCACATCAGGCGCGATAGTTTGTAAATCTGTGTACGGTTGCGTAATGGCTTCGATATTACTTGGCAATTGCAAATTCAATCCAAAACCCACCACGGCACTTGCGCTTCCATCTGAATGCGTTGTTACTTCAATCAAAATGCCACCCAATTTTTTACCATCACTATAAATATCATTCGCCCACTTCAAACCAAGGTTGGAAACGCCTTGTTTTTTTAATGCCCGAATAACACCTACACCAAGCGCTAAACTCAAACCATTTAAATTGCTCGCATCACTAAATCGCCACAGAAATGAACCATAAATGTTTTGCCCTTGTGGTGAAATCCATTGCCGTCCACGTCGTCCTTTTCCCGCCATTTGCATTTCAGAAAAACACACACAACCCGATGGAACTTGAGTTTGAGCGCGAGTCATTAAATGTGTGTTCGTCGAATCAATTTCTGCAAAAAGCTCTAACTCGCTGATTAACGCTTTGGTAACTACTGTTAAATTTTCGTGAATTTTGTGTTGGCTTAAAGATAAATCACGCGGCATGAGGGTGCATTTTTTCTTTTTGTTCACGGATTTGTTGCAACTGTTTTTTCGCAACGTGCTTGCTGAGTAAATCACGATCTGATTCCTTCATGTTCACATAATCAACACCCACAAAATACGGATAATCGCCATCTACATTGCTATTTTTAATGCAATGCACCACTTTTGCATAAGTCACAATCACAACGGTACTGTGAACAAGCAAAATTTTAATTTCCAAATACTGCCCCACTTGTAAAAGCTCATTGCAATCAAAACCAATGCCCGACGCGCTGATATTCGCGTTGCGGGTTTGATTTTCCGTAATTTTTTCAGGCTCACTTATCGCCATGACCGCTTGTGCAATCAAGTCAATTTTCATTTCGAGCAGTTTTAGATAATCAGCGAAATCCGAATGAATTTTATCGAGTTTGCCATGAACAATAGCGGCTTCCTCACCAATCAATTCGAGTGCTGATGACAAGGAGCAGTTATCAAGTAAATTCGCGGAGGTTTGCGAATGATGCGCGATTTGCGTTTCATCAATAAAGCGATAAGACAAATTGATTGAATCGCTCACGCGAAAATAATGGCGTTTATCGTCAGCGAGTGGAAATTTATGTTGTGTCATGATGAGCCTGCTAAAAAATGAGGGATTCAATAAAGCGCGTAGTGTAGCGGTTTGGGGCTAAAAAATCATTCGGGGTCTTTGCGAAATTCGCCTTCTAACACATTGTTATCTGTTGAATTTGGCACAGCAAAACGTTCCAAGACAAATGAAATCATGTGCGAACGTAAAGACGGTAATAAACAACACAATCCTGCTACATCTGTAATAAAACCTGGGGTTAAAAGTAGCACGCCACCGAGTAAAATAAATACGCCTTCTAGCACTTCCATTGCGGGAATTTCGTGTTTTTGCACCGTTGCTTGATAACGCTGAAACGTGGCTAAACCTTGTTGTTTGAGCAAATAGGAACCTAGTCCTGCCGATGCGATAATTAAAAGAATAGTCGGAATTGCACCAATAACGCTTCCCACAGCAAGCAGAACGTAAAGTTCTAAAAACGATATAAGGATAATTGAAATAAAAAGTGTGCGGAAAATGGTCATAAAATTTAAAAATAAAAAAGTGAATTAAGCGTTATTGCCTGTTAGGCGAATAATTTGGTCGAATTGATAACTTGCCAATAACTCACGCAAGTCTTGTGCAAGATTAGGCGATAATGCGGCAATTTCAGAAATCACACTTTCTAGTTCTTCAATATCAAGTTTTAATGCCGTGTCACAAAGTTTTTGACGCAATTCAAGCGGCAAAACCTCTATCATTTCAGGTGTGATAATGCCTCGTAATGCCTTGCAGTGGTCATCGGTATCAGTACGATAGATAAATTTAACATCAAGATGTTTGACCAGTGTCGCAAAAATTTCTGGCACATGAAATGGTTTATGTAACACATCATCACAACCCGCATCGATAATGCCGCTGTGTTGTTCTTTAAATGCGCTTGCAGTCAAAGCAATGATTTTGACTTCATCACCATGTGGCAATTGCCGAATTTTAGTGGTCGCTTCGTAACCGTTCATCACAGGCATACGCATATCCATCCAAATTAAATCGGGTTGCCATTGCTCAAAAATATCAACGGCTTCTTGACCATTTTCTGCTTCACGCACTTCAAAACCGACATCGGTGAGCATCGTAGCCAACAACAATCGATTGTCAGTAGTGTCATCCACAACAAGTAATCGCCACGATTTTTGGTTGGCTGCAAGCCCTTTCACTTGTTGCCATTCTGATTTAGCTTCAACGTCTACGCTATTGGCAAGTGCAACAGGTAATTCAATTGAAAACGTTGAACCCTGACCGAAAACGCTCTGTACTGAAATACCTCCCCCCATCAGTTCAACAAGCGATTTCGAAATGGCAAGCCCTAAGCCCGTTCCTTTTATTGCGGAGCTATTTTGGGCTAATTGCACGAAGGGCTTGAATAATTCGTTTTGTTTGTCTATCGCAATCCCCGCACCACTATCAACGACATCAATAACCAGAATATGAGTTGTCTCATTGAGTGGCTTTGTTTTTGTATGCAACGTAACGCCACCTTCTTGAGTGAATTTAACGGCATTGCCAAGTAAATTGATTAACACTTGCCGTAATTTTCCGTCATCAATCAAAATAAATCGAGGCATAGTCGGTGCAATATCTAAATTGAAACTCAATTGTTTATTCACGGCACGAACGCTAATCATCTCCCCAATATTTTGCAATAATTTAATTACGTCACAAGGCTGGTTATCGAGTTCAAACCGCCCTGCTTCAATTTTTGAAATATCTAGCACATCGTTAATCATATTAAGCAAATGTGAGCCACTGCGATTGATGATGCCGAGTGTTTCTTTTTGTTTTGGCGTTAAATCGTCATCGGCACCCATCAATTCTGAAAATCCTAAAATTGCATTAAGCGGCGTGCGTAATTCATGGCTCATGTTGGCTAAAAACATACTTTTAGCTCTGTTTGCTGCCTCGGCTTGGTCGCGTGCTTTTTGCAACTCGACGGGGCTGGACAATTTTAAGGCTTGAGGAATCACCCACCAAATGGCAAACACCGTTGCAACCGCAACGACGGCTGAGAGCGCATTGACATACGCTTCAATCCAGTAAATAGGCAGCCAAACCGTCACCACAGAAAGAAAATGCGTACTTGCACAAGTTAAAATGAACGCAATAAAAAATCCCAAATATAACCAACGATATTGAAGGTCTTTGCGCCTGAGAACGAAATAAGTAATGCCAATTGGATAGGTCGCATAAGCAAGCGTCATAATGAAGTCTGAACCTACCGAAAGCCAAAGTAATGGCGAATCCCATCCTAGACAATAACCATGCGGCATAAAATCTTTTACACCAAAAAATTCAATAAGCGATTCAATTAGCGTTTGCATAATGCTGTGCCGTAATTTAAGTTTGCGGGGTCAATCCTAAAAATTCAGTTTCGCATTCTACAGCGTATATCACGCATCATGTAATCTTGTTTTAAAACTGTTTGTTGCAACGCATTTAGTGATTTTTAACAACATTGAGGGGCTAAATCGCGTAAAATCCGCCCATTTTTAACGTCGAAAATTACTACTTTTATGGTTTGGAAACCCCACGTCACTGTTGCTGCAATTATTGAACGCGAGCAACGCTTTTTACTGGTTGAAGAAAATACGCCTTACGGTTTGCAATTCAATCAGCCAGCAGGACATTTAGAAGAACACGAAGATTTAATCACTGCCGTCAAACGCGAAGTGTTAGAAGAAACGGCATGGCATTTTTCGCCCGAATATGTTTCTGGTGTGCATTTGTGGCGACGCAATCCCAATAGCCCGACATTTGTTCGTTTTTGTTTTGTCGGAAGTTGTTTTGATTTTCAGCCTGAGCAACCGTTAGATAACGGCATCATTGCAACGCATTGGCTGACCCGTGACGAAATTGCAAAAAAAACCTTGCGTAGCCCGCTGGTTTTAACGTCAGTTGATGATTATTTGAATGGTTCACGTTACCCACTTTCACTTTTAAAATCGTTTTTAGATTATGCGTAAAAATATCATTGTCGGAATGTCGGGCGGCGTTGATTCGTCTGTGACAGCGTTGCTTTTAAAAGAACAAGGTCATAACGTCACGGGCTTGTTTATGAAAAATTGGGAAGAAGACGACGGCACAGAATACTGCACGGCAATGCAAGATTTAGCCGATGCCCAGCAAGTTTGTGACACGCTCGGAATCGAATTAAAAACAGCCAATTTTGCCGCCGAATACTGGGATGAAGTGTTTGAAGTGTTTTTGTCTGAATTCAAAGCCGCAAGAACGCCAAACCCTGATATTTTGTGCAACAAACACGTTAAATTTAAAGCCTTCTTGCATCACGCAATTGATGATTTAGGCGCAGATTTTATTGCGACGGGGCATTATGCGCGAATTGGTGAAAACAACGGTGAATTCCAATTACTTAAAGGCTTAGATCCAAACAAAGAACAAAGCTATTTTCTTTACACGCTTGGACAAAAACCACTTTCACGCACGCTGTTCCCGATTGGGCATTTACACAAACCTGAAATTCGCGCAATGGCTGAAAGAGCAGGCTTTGCCAATGCAAAAAAGAAAGACAGCACGGGAATTTGTTTTATTGGTGAACGAAAATTCAGCGAGTTTTTAAAACGTTATTTACCGTCACAGCCTGGTGAAATGCGAACGCCTGAAGGTCAATATATCGCGCCACATCATGGCTTAATGTATTACACGCTTGGGCAGCGACAAGGTTTAGGCATTGGCGGTGTAAAAGATGCACCAGATGAACCTTGGTATGTGTTAGATAAAGACGTTGAAAATAATGTGTTAATTGTGGGGCAAGGTCACAATCACCCGTTGATGCTGCACAATTCGCTGATTGCTGAAAATATGGATTGGTGTAGCAATCAACCTTTAACTGAGCCACTGCATTGCAAAGCGAAAACGCGCTATCGTCAAGAAGACCAAGATTGTGTTGTCACACCGTTTGAAAATGGTCGTTATCAAGTCGTTTTTTCGCAGCAGCAACGCGCGATTACCGAAGGACAATCGGTTGTTTTTTACCAAGGTGAAGTTTGTTTAGGTGGTGGGATTATTGACTCTAAAGCCAACATTTGAATGAAAGATAAATAACGTGCTTTTGCCGCGATGCTATCATGACAAAAACACGTTACTTCAATGTGTTAGTTCGTTTTGAAATGCGCCATTTCACTTGCCAGATTTCGAGTTTGTTGACTTAATGACTCAGCGGCGGCAGCCGCTTCTTCAACTAATGCCGCATTTTGTTGGGTGACATGATCCATTTGTGTAACTGCATCATAAATTTGATTGATTCCTGAGTTTTGTTGAATTGATGCAGCGGCAATTTCGGACATAATTTCAGTGACACTCTGAATTGCACCGACAATTTCTTCCATGGTTTCACCTGCTTGTTGCGCTTGATTACCACCATCGGTGATATTTTTAACCGAATTGTCGATTAACCGCTTAATTTCACCTGCTGCACTTGCCGCACGTTGCGCTAAATTACGCACTTCAATTGCCACCACCGCAAAACCTTTTCCTTGTTCGCCCGCTCGTGCGGCTTCAACGGCAGCATTTAATGCCAAGATATTGGTTTGAAACGCAATGTCATCAATCACGCTAATAATATCGACGATTTTATGAGACGATTCGCTGATATTGCCCATTGTGTTCACAACATCATTCACAACCTCAACGCCTTTTCTAGCAGAAATGGATGCGCCATGCGCTAATTGATTTGCCTGTTTTGCGTTATGGGTAGTTTGTTGCACGGCAGTTGATAACTCTTCCATACTCGCGGCGGTTTGTTGCAAACTCGAGGCTTGTTCTTCCGTTCGATGTGATAAATCGAGATTTCCCGATGAAATTTCATTCGATGCACCAGCAATCACTTCGGTCGTATCTTTGATGTCACCAATTAAACTTCTTAAATTTTCAACCGTCGTGTTCATTCCCACTTTTGTCGCTGCAAATGCCCCCACATAATCTGCTGTAATCATTTGAGTTAAATCGCCTTTTGCTAGAGCTTGGGAAATTCTCAACACATCATTTAAACTTTTTTCAGTTGTGTCAAACAATTGGTTAATCAATTCGGCTAACCGTTTGCCATAACCGACTTTGTCGTGCATCGTCATTTTGACGCTAAAATCACCACAATCTGCACCTGAATACACAATGTTTTCGACTTCTTCAATCAACTTGCTTAATTCGTCAACCGTGTGATTAACGCTATCTTTGGTTTTTCCGAAAACACCTTGATATTCAGCCGTCACTTTTTGACTTAAATCGCCATTTGCTAACGCATTCGCGACGCGCATTGTGTCATTCATGCCCATATCAACGGTGTCGCTCAATTGATTCAACAATTTGCTAATATCTCGACCAAATCCTTTTTTGTCTGAAAGCGTGATTTTTTTCGAAAAATCACCACGCGCAGCGTTATTGACCATATCATGAATTTCTTTTACCAATTGCGTGAGGCTGTCTTGCATAACTTTTGTCGAACGTAACATCACACCTAATTCATCTTGCGAACGGGTATCGATGGTCGAACTTAAATCACCGTTTGCAATGGCATTACTCACTTTTTGCGCGGTTTCAAGCGATGACATCAATTGACGAACAATGAGAATGCCGACAAATATCGACAAACTCATGCCAAAAATTAACATCGCAATTGAGAGGATAAGAATGGTTTGATAATGTTTTTGTGCAATGTCATATTCATGTTTAGCAACAATCAGTTGTACATCTATCAATTCTGAAAATTTTTCACTAATCGGGTCAATGGCAGGATATAACTCGTTAATCGAAAAATCAGTCAACGCAGGCGCATCGTTTCGCACCAATATATCTTGTAATTTATCGACTTTTATTTGTGTTGAAGCGAGTAACGGTTTTATTTCTGCAATTAACTTTTCTTCTTCTGCAACCAAAATGGTTGCTAAATAACCTGCCCATTTTTCTTTGATGACACGTTCAGCATCATCAACAATTTTTATGGCTCCGTTCCATGTAATGTTGCCATTTCGGATTTTGTGCGTCGTATCAACGATATTAACGGCATACATATCCGAAATGACTTTCAATTCTTTTAACGGAACAACACGGTCAGCGTAGACCGTTTGCAACCCGTCATTGGCTTTTTTCATGCCGTATAAACCTAATAGGCTTAATGTAATCGCGATAGAAGACATCACGCCAATTAACAAACATAAACGGGCTTTGATGGTGAAATTGTTAAACATTTTGTACCTTCCTTGAGAAACGAATTTAGAAAAATACCATAAGTTAAAATGATAGTATTTTGGGAGGTATCTGAAGATTAGATACGATAGACAGCAACATCTGGCAATTTTTTTAGAGTATGACAAATACGTTACGATTTAAAACATTCACTTTTGTCGTCAATGTTACAAAATTTTGAAATGTTTTTACTGCGACAAAATGTCGCAGTGAGAATATCAAGATGAAATGTAGACCAAATTGTTCTGCGAATTGACTTTGTCAGCTTCAAAAGTAGAATGACAGTGTTTTTAATTTCAACAACATTACAGTTTTACGACTGGATTTTTTATTTTTACACCAAAGGAAAACACTCAATGAGTCATACTTTATACACAGCAAATGTTCAACGTGTTCAACGCTGTGAATTAGCCTTGCCTGGAACCAGTCCAGAATTTTTTGAAAAAGCATTAAAAAGCGGCGTTGACGTTGTTTTTTTAGATTTGGAAGATGCGGTTGCACCAGACGATAAATTGACAGCGCGTAAAAATGTCATTGAAGCGATTAACGATTTAGATTGGGCTGGTCACGGAATTACAGTTTCAGTTCGTATCAATGGTTTAGACACGCAATACATGGTGCGTGATGTCGTGGATTTGGTTGAACAAGCAGGCAGCAAAATCGACACCATTTTGATTCCAAAAGTCGGCGTGTATTCTGACGTTTATATGGTTGAATCGATGTTGAATCAGCTCGAAATGCAACAAGGTTTGAAAAACAAAATCGGCATTGAAGCGTTAATTGAAACCGCATTAGGCATGGCAAACGTCGAAGATATTGCAAAACAAGGTGCAATCGGCGGACGTTTAGAAGCGTTGCATTTTGGCGTTGCCGATTATGCGGCAAGCAATCGCGCTCGCACGGTTAATATCGGTGGTTTAAATCCTGATTACCCAGGCGACCAATGGCATTTTGCCTTGAGTCGTATGATTGTAGCTTGTCGTGCTTACGGCTTGCGTCCAATTGATGGCCCATTTGGCGATATTAAAGACCCAGACGGTTACATTTTAGGTGCGAAACGTGCGGCGGCGTTGGGTTGCGAAGGTAAATGGGCAATTCATCCGTCACAAATCGCGTTAGCAAATGACGTTTTCACACCACCTGAAGCCGAAGTGAATAAAGCGAAACGTATTTTAGAAGCTCTCAAAGAAGCCGCCGCACAAGGTAAAGGCGCAGCGGCGTTAGATGGTCGTTTAATCGATGCGGCTTCTGAACGTATGGCAAATAACGTCGTGCGTGCCGCAGAAGCAATTGCGGCTAAATCACAATCTTAATTGCTAAATATGGCACGAGATTAAATAAATACGTCGCCAATTTATAAAAAGCCATCCCTGCATAGTGAATGGTGTCGAATTTTTCTTCTGACAACTTAAACCATTTGCTATGCAATCGAAACACTGTATCGTGATAAAACGTGAACACGCAAAACCATAGCGTGATGATGCTCAAATTGATGATTGTTGCCCAGCCTAAAATGCTGCTTAAAATTTCAATTGTCATGACGTTCTCCAAAGTTATATCAAAGGATTTAATGCCCTTTGGCTTATATCACAAAAACACACCATTCCATTGATTTGTTCAACGCTTAATGGAAATTGGTTAATCTCAAATTCCCATCACAGTTCCCCCAATTATTTTCAAGTACAGCCGCATTTAATAAAAATCTGTACTTTCAAAAAGACTGTCATCCTAAATCTGTTGCCATTTTTCGCACACGCCTAAACTAATCCTCGTCAATTGTCTTAACGACAAATTGTTTAAAACGCTTTATTCAATAAACAAATAACGAGGATTACGTCATGCCAGAAGTTCAACACGCCGCTCACGTCAAAGGTGATTTTTTTGTCGATTACGAAGAAAAAGTATTTGAAGACGTGAAAGCCCAACCAGGTCAAAAAGCCTTAGTCAAATTTCACACTGTCGCTTTTGAAGGTTCGATTGGTTTTGTGAATTTATTACAAGCCACCCGTTTGCAACGCAAAGGATTTGAAACATCCATTTTGTTATACGGGCCAGGCGTGACGTTGGCGTTGCAACGCGGTTTCCCGCGTTTGGGCGACGAGGCGTTTCCTGGACATCAAAACTACGCCAATCAAATCGCAAAATTCATCGCCGAAGGCGGTAAAGTCTATGCCTGCCGCTTTGCGTTACAAGCGTTATACGGACACGGCGAACCAAGTTTAGTGGAAGGTGTGCGCCCAATTAGTCCGCTTGATGTTCTCGACATTTCGCTGATTCATCACCGCGAAAACGCTTTCATTTTAGACACTTGGACGATGTAAATTCCTCCACCTAAAACGGCATTTCAAAACAGTTTTATGTCAGTAAATGCCGTTTCTTTTTGGTTATTAAATACGATTAGGAAGTTTTCACTATGAAAAAAATTACTACCCCGTTTGCCGTTGTAATGGGGACGGCTTTGATTTCAAGCGTTGCGACGGTTAATGCAGAAACAACAAATCCATTTGGTTCCACAGAATTATCATCAGGTTATATGCAACTTGCTGCCGCTGATACAGAAAGTGGCGTGAGTATGCGAATGAATAAACCTAGCAAAACTGCCGAAGGTAAATGTGGTGACATGATGGACGGCGACAAAATGAAAAAGGGCATCGAATCCGCTTGTGGCGCGATGATGAAAGGAAAAGAAGGCGCGTGTGGTGGGCTATCCAAAGGCAAGATGCAAGAAGGCTCATGTGGTGCAGTCAAAGCGAATTCAAACGATGAAAAGCCATTAGATGATTCACCGTTGTATGACGTGCATCCCACTAAAAAATAGCAATTGTGTCGAAGCTGAACGAGGATAGATTTATGTCATCACCCCAAATAGTCAGAGCAGCGGCAGTGCAGATTTCACCTGTATTCGATTCGAGTTTTGGCACGATTGAAAAAGTGTGTCACGCGATTGCCGAAGCTGCTCAAAAAGGCGCACAACTCGTGGTTTTTCCTGAAACATTTGTGCCTTATTACCCTTATTTCTCTTTTGTTTTACCGCCTGTTTTATCAGGCAAAGAACATTTAAAACTTTACGAACACGCCGTAGAAGTTCCCAGTTTAGCGACCGAAAAAGTCGCCGCGCAAGCACGTTCATCAGGCGTTGTCGTTGTGTTGGGAATTAACGAACGTGACCACGGCAGTTTGTACAACACGCAACTGATTTTCGACGAAACAGGCAGTTTAATTTTAAAACGCCGCAAAATTACGCCCACTTTTCATGAACGCATGATTTGGGGACAAGGCGATGCTTCAGGTTTAAAAGTTGTCGAAACAAAAATCGGACGTATCGGCGCGTTAGCGTGTTGGGAACATTACAATCCGTTGGCGCGTTATTCACTCATGGCGCAACACGAGCAAATTCATTGCAGTCATTTTCCAGGTTCATTAGTGGGCGATATTTTTGCCGACCAAATCGAAGTCACCATGCGTCATCACGCGCTTGAATCAGGTTGTTTTGTGGTGAATTCCACAGGATGGCTCACCGACGAACAAATCGAATCCATCACCACTGACGAAAAATTACAAAACGCTTTGCGTGGTGGCTGTTGCACCGCGATTATTTCGCCTGAAGGTCAACATTTGGCTGAACCATTGCGTTCTGGCGAAGGAATGGTGATTGCTGATTTGGATTTTTCGATCATCACCAAACGCAAACGGATGATGGATTCGGTTGGACATTACGCGCGACCTGAATTGCTCAGTTTAAAAATCAACAACAAACCCGCTGTGCCAATGGTTGCCGAAGACACTGAATGCCCCGATATTCAAAATTGTTCAGCGGCGAAATTACTCAATTCTTATTTCTGTGAGCAAACCTATGAATGAGTTATCGAGTTTTATATCGCCGCAATTTATTACCGAATTGCAATCACAAGGTTTGCGTTTAGAAGAACCTGATAAAAATGCACGTCGTGGCGGTGCAGGGCCTTCTGACCTCAAAGCAGTTACGATTGATGGTCGAACGGTGATGATTCCAATTTTTAAATCGTCTGAAAACGAGTCACCTTTTGTGGCGTGTACTCCTAAAGAACATGGCATCAGTTACATTCGACATTCAAGTGGCAGAGTTATTCCCGTTTCCTTTCCTAGCCAGCCACGTTTTTATGATTTGAAAACGTCGGACGGGATTCCGTATTCACACATTGCAACGTTGCATTCGTCAGATGTTTTAGCCACGACCGTTTTGCAATCGTGTGTTCGTTATACCAATCGAAAAAAATCCTGTCAGTTCTGTGCGATTGGACAATCGCTTGAGGCAGGTCGCACTATTTGACGCAAAACGCCAGCGCAATTAGCCGAAGTGGCGCGAGCAGCGGTGGAATTGGATGGCGTAAAACAAATGATTATGACCACAGGCACGCCGAATGTGACAGATAGAGGCGCGGCGATTTTGTGTGAAAGTGCCAAAGCCGTGAAAGCGGTGGTGAATTTACCGATTCAAGGACAATGCGAACCGCCAGACGATGATATTTGGTTTGAGCGAATGAAAGAAGCTGGCATTGATAGTTTAGGAATGCACTTAGAAGTCGTCACGCCTGAAATTCGCGCTCGCATGATGCCGAGCAAAGCAGAAGTCCCGCTTGAGCGATACATGAAAGCGTTTGATGCAGCCGTTTCGGTTTTTGGTCATGGCGAAGTTAGCACTTACATTTTGGCGGGACTTGGCGACACGGTGGATGAAATTTTGTTTATTTGTGACGTGTTGATTCACAAAGGCGTTTATCCGTTCGTTGTGCCATTTGTGCCAATAATTGGAACACCGCTTGAAAATCATCCATCGCCTACGCCGCAATTCATGCAAAGCATTTTCGAGCCACTTGGCGCGATGTTAAAGAAAGCAGGTTTGCGTTCTAGCGATGCAAAAGCAGGTTGCGCGAAATGTGGCGCGTGTTCAGCGTTACCGAGTTACGAGGTTTAACCATGTTAAACGAAATGATCAAACAATTTGTTCCGAATGCGTACCTTATCAAATGGGTTACAGAAGAATGGGAACGCCAACAAATGCTCGCGTTACGACAAGCGGTTTTTTGCGAAGAACAAGGCGTTTTTGAAGGCAACGACATCGATGACATCGATGAAAAAGCCACGCCAATTGTTGCCATTTCGTGTGTAGCTGGAATACCTGATGAAGTGGTCGGCACGGTTCGTATTTATCAACCTGAACCTGAAATTTGGTGGGGTTCGCGGCTTGCTGTTGCAGCGGATTATCGCAAACAAGGCAATTTAGGTGCGTCATTGATTCGTTTAGCTGTCACGTCTGCTCACGCACAAGGTTGTCAGAAATTTTTTGCTCAAGTGCAAAGCCGCAACGTGCCGTTATTTCGCCGTTTGCATTGGCAACCGTTACAAGAAATTCAATTACACGGTCGTCCGCATCATTTGATGGAAGCGAATTTAGCGAAATATCCACCTTTCGGACAACCGCAAACAGGTTTTATCAGCACAAGCAGGGTGAGCGCATGAACGAGTTAGCGCAATTGACACAAACGCTTCGTGACTATATCGGGTTAGCGCACAAAAAAGACATTTCCGCCGTTGTCGAAACGCTTTCTAAACGGATGCCCAACGTTAAAAACGATGTGACATTAGGTGATGATTGCGCGGTGATTTCGGACAACGAAGGCTTTTTACTTTTTGCCGCCGAAGGTTTTTTAGAATCCTTTTTAACAACGCAACCGTGGTTTGCGGGGTATTGCGGCGTGATGGTGAATGTCAGTGATATTTACGCAATGGGCGGTCGTCCGATTGCGGTTGTCGATACGATTTGGAGCAACGGACAGGCAAATGCGAATCCTGTTTTAGATGGTTTGTTGTCGGCATCGAATGTTTATCAAGTTCCCATTGTGGGCGGACATAGCAATATGCGTAATGACCATTTGCAACTTTCTGTCGCCATTTTAGGTCGCGCCAACAAATTATTGAGCAGTTTTGCCGCCAAAGCGGGGCAAAAATTATTAGTCGCCGTTGATTTGCGCGGACGTTTTCATGAGCCGTATGCGTGGTGGGATGCCAGTACAAATTCACCTGCCCAACGATTACGAGAAGACCTCGAATTATTACCGCAACTCGCCGAATCTGAATTATGCGAAGCCGCAAAAGACATCAGCATGGCGGGAACAATCGGCACGATTTTAATGTTACTCGAATGCTCACGATTAGGCGGTGTGATTGATGTGTCTGCAATTCCCCGACCTGAAAATGTGTCGTTAGAACGTTGGCTAACATGTTTTCCCAGTTACGGTTTTGTGTTGAGTGTGGATGAGAAAAATGCCAACGACGTTATTGCCCGTTTTACGCAGCGTGATATTGCTTGCGCGGTTGTCGGTAAAACGGACGATTCAAAGCGTTTGCGCCTTACTGACAATCAAAATGAAGAATTATTCTGGGATTTAAACAACAGTCCGTTGATGGGTTGCGGCAAATTTAGAGGAGAAAGTTATGCCTGAAGTTCGTTTTAAAGTGCGTTGGTCAGATGAAACAACCAGCGTGTGTTATTCGCCGTCTAGCACTATCAAAGATTTTTTAGAAGCTGGCGAAACCTACGAACTCGATGATTTTGTGTCGCGTTGCCAAGTGGCGTTGCAACTGGCGAGTGAACGAGTTCGTAAAAAATACGGTTATAGCTGTTCGAGTGCGATGGATCAGCTTGCCAAAATTGAACACACCGCAAAGGGTTTTAGAGATGTTCAAAATCCGAAAGTCGTGTTGGAAGCGTTTATTGAATAACTAAAGCACCTCCCCCTGCGGCTATTGCCGCTCCCCCTCCAAAGGGGGAAAAGATAAAAATCAAAAGCAGTTACTCTTAATCTTTCGCCCCCTTTGAAAGGGGCAGTCTGAAAGGCTGGGGGAGGTGCTTTGAAAATAACAAAATTACAAAATGAGGAAATCATCGTGGAACATTATCAAGTCATCATCGTTGGCGGCGGACAAGCAGGTTTATCGGTTAGTTACCAACTACAAAAATTAAATATCAGCCACATCGTTTTTGAGAAAAAACAAATCGGCAATTCATGGCGCGTAGACCGTTGGGACACATTTTGTTTAGTGACACCAAATTGGCAATGCCGTTTGCCTGATTTTCCGTATCAAGGCAATGACCCAAAAGGTTTTATGCTCAAAGATGAAATTGTTGACTACATCGAAGCCTTTGCGAAAAAAGTCAACGCACCCATCAAAGAAAACGTCTCGGTAACGCGCGTCATCAAAAACAAAGACGGCTTATTTGAAGTCACGGCGGGCGATTCTAAATTTACGGCTGAACATTTAGTAATTGCAACGGGTGGTTACGATATTCCGATTGTGCCTGATTACGCACACAGTTTGCCTGACCATATTCATCAAGTGCATTCGGTCGATTATCGCAATCCCGCGCAATTGCCTGAAGGTGAGGTGTTAGTGGTGGGTTCAGGACAATCGGGCGTGCAACTGGTGGAAGATTTGCATTTAGCAGGTCGAAAAGTCCATTTAGCTGTTGGGACTGCGCCACGTTCGCCGCGTATGTATCGGGGACGTGAAACCACAGAATGGTTGTATGACCTTGGATTTTACAAATTAACAGTTGATAAACATCCGCTCGGCGATGAAGCGGCGCATAAAACCAATCATTACCTCACAGGGCGTGATGGCGGACATGAAATTGATTTGCGTAAATTTGCCACAGAAGGCGTGAAGTTATACGGCAGTTTGGCAAATATCCACGGCACAAAAATCGAATTCAAACCTGATTTAACCAAAAATTTGGATGATGCTGATGAGGTGTATGTTCGGATTCGTAGCGATATTGACGCTTACATTGCAGAAAACAATATCGACGCGCCGATTGAGCCACCGTTCAAAAAAGTTTGGCAACCCGAATTTGACCCTGTGAGTATTGATGCGGATGCGTTAGGCATTAAAAGCATCGTGTGGGCGATTGGGTTTAGACCGAATTACAGTTGGATTGAATTGCCTTGTTTTGATGGGCGTGGACATCCGAAATATAAACGCGGTGTCACCGATGTTGAAGGGCTGTATTTTATTGGTTTGCCTTGGCTAAATACTTGGGGTTCGGGTCGCTTTTTGGGCATTGCGGAGGATTCGGAATACTTGGCGGGGGTGATTAAATCGAAATTGTGAGTTAATTTCAATTACAAACGTCAGTAAATATCGATGTAGATATTGAGGCAGAGGCAAGTGAATTTGCGTCTGCCTTTTTTGCTATCAAAGCGTAACTAACCTAAAATTACGCAATGTTTTATTAGGATTTGATGGTAACTAAAAATGACTGCCCAAGCTAAACCAAAAACCGAAGAGTTGATGGATAGTATTTTATTGCATAGAGATGCTCTAAAAAAAATAACAAAATTTGAAAAAAATCAGTTAATTCGTGATGCAGAAAACTTGCGTGGAAAAATCAGCGACTGGGACGTATTAGATTTTTTTGGAATGATTGCTTGCTTGTATGGTGATACTACTGAAGCACTTAAAAATCACGATTTAGCATTTGAAAAATATAAGTTATTTTGTGAAAAAGCAAACCTAGATTACCAAGCTGTATCAGAAGATGATTATTATCTTGGATTTAATAGACATTCGACTTTGTGGGTCGCTGGAATGTTTCCAGAGTGCATTGAGGCAGGAAAAAAATTATTAGAAAAATATCCAAAAGATTTTCAAACAATAGTTAATTTAATTTCTGCTAATTTGTTTTTGGGTAGATTACATGAATCTGCGAGGTTGCTGAATACATTGAATGAGTATGATGGAAAACACATACACAATGATGTAGTAGTAGATGCCTTATCACTTTTTGAAAAAGTAGGGATTACCGACGAAGAAGCAGAGCAGATACTTAGTTATGCGTTCAATATATTGCATGACAAAAATTTATTCTTATCTACTATTGGCGCAAACATTGTAGACGAGTGCCTGTGGATTGATTTGTACGTTGATTTTCCTGAACCTGTTGAATCAGTAGCAAAAGAAATTGCCAAAATAAATTGGGAAGCTGACGGCATTTTAGCTAAAAATGCAGACAGCAAATGGTTTGATGTAATCATGTTTGAATTTAAATCGGTAGAGGTTTTATTAGAAGAACGTGAAATTATCGAGAAAAAAGAAAGGATGAGCGGAAAATGGTAGAACCAGAAGAGTTTTTAGATTTTGCGGATAGATTACGTAGTTCCAAAAAAGAAATTGATTTTAGAAACATAATGAGCCGTTCTTACTATGCAGCGTTTCTTTTAGCCAAAGATAAATCAACTAAAATAAACACAGGCGTTGATGTCACAAATGCTGGCAGTCACGAAAAAACGATATTCCAATTTTCACAAAGCACTGTTGAAGACCTAAAACAGATTGGAAATCATTTGAACCGATTGAAAAGGGGACGCATAAAATCTGATTATCATCTTGATAAAATCATTACAAAAATAGAATCTGAAACACATTTTTCAATGGCTGAAATAGCAATTGGCGAACTCAATAAAATTTAAGCAACAAAGCCCTCGAACCTTTCAACAGTTTCGAGGACTTTTTTATAAGCTAAACCAACTCTCCAGCCATATTCCCCAATTTCTTAAACGCCAATTCCAACCGCTCATTCCAAGGCACAGCGCAACTCAAACGAATAAAATTGCCGTATTTCTTTTGAGTTGATGAAAACAACGCACCTGGTGCAATCGTAATTCCTTCAAGACTGGCGCGTCGGTGCAATTCCATCGTATCGACGCTTTCAGGCAATTCCACCCACAATGCAAAACCGCCTTCGGGTTGCGTAACTTTTGTGCCTTCAGGGAAAAATGAACTGACCGCATTCACCGTGCGAGCCACATTGCACGCATATTCTTGTCGAACATGACGCAAATAACGGTCATAACCGCCTTGTTCTAAGAAATTCGCCACGATAAGTTGATTCAATGTCGGTACAGCCTGATGCAACATATATTTTAAATTTTCAATTTTGGCTTTGTAACGCCCTGGCACAAGCCAACCAATACGCAAACCTGGTGATAAAGTTTTTGCAAATGACGAACAATACAACACTTCACCTTGCTTACTCCACGCGCTCGCAATCGACGGACGTTTTGAGCTAAAACCTAAATCACCATATACATCGTCTTCAATCAACGGAATTTTATGTTTTTCAAGCAACGTCACGAGATTTTGTTTTCGTTCGTCTGACATACACGAACCGAGCGGATTGTTGTAATTGGGAATAATCAAACACGCTTTCACTGACCATTGTTCGATGGCAAGTTGTAACGCTTCGATAGAAATGCCGTCACGCGGATGCGTTGGAATTTCAATGGCTTTCATGCCGCACGATTCAATCACTTGCAACAAACCGTAAAAAGTCGGCGATTCAATCGCAATCACATCGTCAGGTTCGCAAATGGCGAGTAATGCCAGTCTCACGGCATCTCTTGCGCCATGTGTAATCACAATATCATCGGGCGTAATCGCGCAATTGAGTTCAACCATTCGTTTGGCGATTTGACGGCGCAGAGCTTGATTTCCGAGCAG
>JAQTOT010000153.1 GCA_028713145.1 Methylococcales bacterium | reverse complement strand
TGCACAAAGATACGAAGTATTTCATCAACCCAACAGGTCAATTCATTATTGGTGGCCCAGTGGGTGATTGTGGCTTAACAGGTCGTAAAATTATCGTTGATACTTACGGTGGCATGGCGCGTCACGGTGGCGGTGCATTTTCAGGTAAAGACCCTTCAAAAGTAGACCGTTCAGCGGCTTACATGGCGCGTTATGTAGCGAAAAATATCGTTGCAGCTGGTTTAGCAGAACGTTGTGAAATCCAAGTTTCTTACGCCATCGGCGTAGCTGAACCGACTTCAATTAGTGTTGAAACGTTCGGCACAGGAAAATTAGACGAACATCGTTTAGTTGAAATCGTGCGTGATGTGTTCGATTTACGTCCAAAAGGTTTAATCACACAACTTGGTTTATTAAAACCAATTTACCAACCAACCGCCGCTTACGGACATTTCGGACGTAACGAAGACACTTTCAGTTGGGAAAAAACCGACAAAGTTGACGCATTAAAATCTGCGGCTGGCATTTAATTTTACAAACTAGGATACAAATTAAAATGAGTTTTACCGATTACAAAGTGGCTGACATTTCGTTGGCAGAATGGGGACGCAAAGAAATCAACATTGCGGAAACCGAAATGCCAGGTTTGATGGCGTTGCGTGCAGAATTTGGCTCGGCGCAACCGTTGAAAGGCGCACGCATTGCAGGCTGTTTGCACATGACGATTCAAACAGCGGTGTTGATTGAAACATTAACGGCTTTAGGCGCGACGGTTCGTTGGTCATCTTGCAATATCTTCTCAACGCAAGACCACGCCGCAGCGGCAATGGCAGCAGCGGGCATTCCTGTTTTTGCGTGGAAAGGCGAAACCGAAGCGGAAGCGGATTGGTGCATCGAACAAACCATCATTGGCACAGACGGCTGGAGACCAAATATGATTTTGGACGATGGCGGCGACTTGACCAACATGATGCACGACAAATTCCCGCAGCTCATGGCTGACGTGAAAGGCTTGTCAGAAGAAACGACAACAGGCGTTTTGCGTTTGTATGAACGTGTGACGAAAGGTACATTGAAAGTTCCAGCATTTAACGTTAATGATTCAGTCACAAAATCAAAATTCGATAATTTATACGGTTGCCGCGAATCGCTTGTTGACGGGATTAAACGCGCTACAGACGTGATGATTGCAGGCAAAATTGCGGTTGTTGCAGGTTATGGCGACGTGGGTAAAGGTTGCGCTCAGTCGTTGCGCGGTTTAGGCGCAACAGTTTGGATTACTGAAATTGACCCAATTTGCGCTCTGCAAGCGGCAATGGAAGGTTATCGCGTTGTCACGATGGAAGAAGCGGCACCTCTTGCGAACATTTTTGTCACCGCAACAGGTAACTTCAACATCATTCGTCATGAACATTTGCTTGCGATGCGTGACCAAGCGATTGTGTGCAACATCGGGCATTTTGATGCAGAAATCGAAATTTCATCATTGCGTCAATACACTTGGGAGAATATCAAGCCGCAAGTTGACCACGTTATTTTTCCAGATGGCAAACGCTTAATTATTTTGGCAGAAGGTCGTTTGGTGAATTTAGGTTGCGCGACAGGACACCCTAGTTTTGTGATGTCTAACTCGTTCTGCAACCAAGTTTTGGCGCAGTTGGAATTGTGGCAAAACGCGCAGGCTTATGAAAACAAAGTTTACATTTTGCCGAAAAAATTAGATGAAAAAGTGGCAAGGGCGCATTTGGCTCAAATTGGTGTGCATTTAACGCAATTAACACCAGAACAAGCCGCTTACATTAGCGTACCTGTTGAAGGCCCTTATAAACCTGATCATTATCGTTATTGATGATTTTTTGATTTCAGTAGCGCATGACGATTCATGTCGTGCGCTCTTATCACGTCTAGTTTGGAGTTGTTCGTGAGATACTATCTGCCAAATGTTTATGGTGATATTCGTAGCGATAAAAATGGATTTACTCAATTAGCAAAATTAAAAGAAACGCTTAATAGTTCGAGTGATGATGAATTTATTGTGGATTTTTCTAAATGTGGATTCTTTGAAGCTAATATGTCAGCACCGTTGAAAGCAGTATTGTCATCAATTGCGGATAAACCGAAATTAGTAACAATTGAACGGTTGTCTCAGAAAATAGAATCTATTCTTAGAAAAAATCTATTTTTGACAGAATATGGTTATTCTTCTATTTGTGACAGTTATGCAACCGCTTTGCCTTATCGATGTTTTCAAACTTCTGACCGTAAAACCTTCGATGATTATTTAGATATTCACTTATCTGGAAAAAACATTCCTAAAATGAGCCAAGAATTGAAGCGAAAGTTTCGACAAAGTATTTTTGAAATTTTCGATAATTGTGCGATACATTCGGGATCGGATAAGGGTGTCTTTGTTTGCGGTCAATTTTATCCTAAGCTCAACCGTCTTGATTTAACCATTTCAGATGCGGGCATTGGTATTCGCACCAATGTGAGACGTGTTTTTAATCCAAAAATTTCTTCTGTAGACGCTATTCGTTGGGCTATACAAGAGGGAAATACAACTAAAACAGGCTCCCAACCTGGGGGATTTGGTTTGGCATTACTTCAAAGTTTTATTAAACAGAATCAAGGTAAAATTCAAATCATTTCGCGTCAGGGATATTACGAGTTTGTTGGTGGTGTGCCGAAATTTGAAAAACTTGATTTAGATTTTTTAGGAACAACTATTAACCTAGAAATCAAAACGGATGATAACAAGAGCTACTGTTTACGTTCGGAAGTACATTCAAAAGAAAATATCTTTTGACATCACACAGGAATCAAAAAAATGAGCAATACAAACACAATCCAAGTTTTTGACATTGTCGGTGGAGGTCTTTGCGTTTCATCCGATGACGGTCAGTTAGTACATGACAAAATTGCAGAGTTATTGCGCGAAAAACGTAAAGTGATTATCTCATTTGAAAACATAGATACGTTAATTTCTGCATTTCTTAATGCCGCAATTGGTCAACTATATGGCGAATTTTCAGAAGATGATCTTCGAGCATCTTTGTCTGTTGAAAAAATGACACCCGACGATAGGGAATTATTAAGACGTGTTATTGAAAATGCGAAAATTTATTTTGAAAATCGTGAAAAGTTTGATGCTGCTTGGAAAGAAGAGGTCAGCGATGAAGAATAAGGCACATGACATCAATAATTACATTTTTAACAAAGAAGATGTTTTCGTATTAGATACGAACATTTGGCTATTTCTTTTTCCAGCACCATCTAGCAGTCAGCATAGTCGCACTAAAAGGTATTCAGCTGCATTTAAAAATATGCAAGCAACTAAAGTGAAAATTATTGTTAATTCACTTATTCTTAGTGAGTATTTAAATCGTTATTGTCGTATTGAGTTTGATGCTTTGTATAAAGGAACTTACTCAAATTTTAAAAAATTTCGACAATCTGCTGATTATCAATCAGTTGGAGAACGAGCAGCAGCGTATGCAAAGTCAATACTAAAGTTTTGTGATAAAAAAGACGATGACTTTTCTGTCATTGATGTAAATCAAATATTGGATAATTTTGAAGCTGGTGTTGTTGATTTTACTGATGGAGTTATTGCAGATTGTTGTTTGCGTCATAATTGGAAACTTATTACCGACGACGGGGATTTTACTACTGGCGGTATCGATGTAATTACGACTAATCAAAAACTTATTACGAGTTGTCAATGACCAATCCCCAACTAGCTGGGTAATATAGCTAAAGCACTATAAACAGCTAAAAATGTTAATGTCCCTTGAAGACAGCTACTTTCAAGTGTTTTAGCAAGTTTTGTTTATATCGCGTTAGCTATATCGAACTGAGACTACAACAAATCGGATTAAGACAAACGTCTAAAAACAATTTCAGCAGCAGAAATTGTTTTCTCAATCGCTGCATCATCGTGAGCAATCGACAAAAATCCTGCTTCAAATGCCGACGGTGCAAGATAAACGCCTTGGTCAAGCATCGCATGAAAAAAGCGTTTGAAATAGTCTTGATCACACGCCATCACTTGCGCGAAGGTGGTGATATTTTTTTCTTCGGTGAAAAATAAGCCAAACATGCCACCCACTTGATTAGTGGTCAACGAAACGCCTGCATTTTGCGCGGCAGCTTTTAAACCATCGAGTAAGCGTGTGGTTTTCGCGGTCAAATCGGCATAAAAATTCGGCGTGTCAATGAGTTCCAAGGTTTTCAAACCTGCCGCCATAGCAACAGGATTTCCAGATAACGTACCTGCTTGATAAACGCTGCCAAGTGGCGCGAGACATTCCATAATTTCACGTTTGCCACCAAATGCGCCAACGGGCATTCCACCACCAATGACTTTGCCAAGTGTCGTTAAATCAGGTTTGATGTTGTAAAAACCTTGTGCGCCTTGCAAACTCACCCGAAACCCCGTCATCACTTCATCAAAAATCAACACGCTACCGAATTCGTCGCACACGTCACGCAAAGTTTCTAAAAAGTCTTCGACAGGCGGGACGCAATTCATGTTGCCAGCGACAGGTTCAACGATAATGCAGGCGATTTCTTTGCCGAGCGTTGCAAATAATTTTCGCACTGCATTGGCATCGTTGTACGGCAACGTCAATGTGTCCATAGTAACCGCTTCGGAAACGCCTGAAGAACTCGGCACACCAAAGGTCAACGCGCCTGAGCCTGCTTTCACAAGCAATGCGTCCGAATGTCCGTGATAACAGCCCTCAAATTTCACGATTTTGTTACGTCCCGTGTAACCTTTCGCTAAACGAATCGCGCTCATCGTCGCTTCTGTACCTGAACTGACCATACGAACTAATTCAATTGACGGCATCAATTCGCAAACGCGCTGTGCCATCAGCGTTTCGATTTCAGTTGGCGCACCAAAACTCAAGCCTTTTTCAGCCGCAATTTTTACCGCTTCGATTACGTCAGGATGTGCATGACCTAAAATCATAGGTCCCCACGAGCCGACGTAGTCAACATATTGATTCCCTTCGTGGTCGTAAATGTACGCGCCTTTGGCGTGGTCAATAAAAACAGGTGTGCCACCCACGCCACTAAATGAACGCACAGGCGAATTCACGCCACCTGGAATCACGTTTTTGGCTTGAGTGAAAAGTTGAGCAGAAGTTGTCATGTTTGTCCTTGATTTGATGCTTAAAATTAAGCGTATTCTTGTTGCGGCAATTCCATAATGCCGTCCATTTCAACGCCTGCATCTTTTGGCAAAGCCGCCACACCAATTGCTGCGCGAGCTGGATACGGTTCGTGAAAATACTTGCCCATGATTTCATTCACAATCGGAAAATGCGACAAATCGGTTAAAAATACATTTAATTTCACAATGTCATTCAAATCACCGCCCGCCGCTTGCGCGACCGCTTGCAGGTTTTCAAAAACTTGGGTGATTTGCGCGATGATGTCGCCTTCAACCATCGTCATCGTTGCAGGAACAAGCGGAATTTGTCCCGACAAATAAACGGTGCGATCCACTTTGACTGCTTGTGAATAAGTGCCAATCGCTTGTGGTGCATTTGGGGTGTGGATAATTTCTTTGATAATCATAAATAGTTTCTCTAAATCCAAAAATTTATAAAATGTAACGACTTAAATCTTCATCTGCGACAAGTTCAGTGAGGTATTTGTTCACATACGCCGCATCAACAACGACTTTTTTGTCGGCTAAATCCGATGCTTCAAACGAAATTTCTTCGAGTAATTTTTCCAGCATGGTATGCAAACGACGTGCGCCGATATTTTCAGTGCGTTCATTGACTTCCCAACCCATTTCCGCGATGCGTTTGATGCCATCTTCGGCAAACGAGAGGTCAACGCCTTCGGTTGCAAGCAACGCGCTGTATTGTTCGGTTAATGACGCATTCGGTTCGGTCAAAATCCGCACAAAATCTTCTGCTGATAACGCGCTAAGTTCCACGCGAATTGGGAATCGTCCTTGCAATTCAGGAATTAAATCAGACGGTTTTGCGACATGAAACGCGCCTGACGCGATAAATAAAATGTGGTCAGTTTTAATCATGCCGTATTTTGTGCTGACGGTGCTACCTTCAACGAGCGGTAACAAATCACGTTGCACGCCTTCACGCGATACTTCGCCACCGCCACCACCGTGTTCAGAGCGTTTGCAGATTTTATCGATTTCGTCCAAAAACACGATGCCATTTTGTTCAACGTTTTCAATAGCGCGTACACGAATATCGTCTTCATTGACTAATTTTTCTGCTTCGTCTTCTTGCAAAACTTCCAATGCCTTGGCAATTTTCATTTTGCGTGGTTTGGTTTTTTCGCGTCCCATGCTTTGAAACATGCCTTGTAATTGGCTGGTCATTTCTTCCATACCAGGCGGAGCCATAATTTCTACGCCAATTGCGCCAATAGACACTTCTACTTCGATTTCTTTGTCGTTTAACTCGCCGTTACGCAATTTTTGACGCATCTTTTCGCGCGTGGCATCGCCATTTGGCGAATCCTCAGGCGACCAACCTTCGGCTCTGGGAATCAAAATATCTAACACCCGTTCTTCCGCAATTTCAGCGGCTTTAACACGCATTTTTTCAATTTCTGCCATGCGGGTCATTTTGACAGCGGTGTCGGCTAAATCACGCACAATCGATTCAACGTCACGACCAACGTAACCGACTTCGGTAAATTTCGT
>JAQTOT010000152.1 GCA_028713145.1 Methylococcales bacterium | reverse complement strand
TTCGTTAATTTCAACATCATCGGTGCGACATTCAATACCAATTGCCCCTTGTCCGCACGCTGGCAAACTGATTTCGGTTGGCAAACTTTGGCGAATTCGCTCGGCCATACCTAAACGTTTCAAACCTGCCGAAGCGAGAATAATCGCGTCATAATCGCCCGCATCGAGTTTGGCTAAACGAGTATTCACATTGCCACGCAATGACAAAATTTCAGCATGAGGAAAACGGGCTTTAATTTGACATTGACGACGCAAACTAGATGTGCCAATTCGGGCATTTTCGGGTAAATTATCGAGTGTTTGATAATGATTCGACACAAACGCATCGGTGGGGTCTTCGCGTTCTAAAATCGCGGCAAGATGCAAACCTTCGGGAAATTCAATTGGTACGTCTTTCATGGAATGCACGGCAATATCGGCATTGCCTTCAAGCATGCCTTGTTCGAGTTCTTTGACGAATAAACCTTTACCGCCAATTTTTGCCAGCGGCGCGTCGAGAATTTTATCGCCGCGCGTTACCATTTTGACGAGTTCGGTTTTGATAGTGGGAAATGCTTGCTCTAAAAGTGCGGCAACATGTTCTGCTTGCCAGAGAGCTAAAGGACTTTGACGGGTTGCAATGCGAATAATTTTGGTCACGACAGATTAAATTTTGAAGTTAAGAATTGCGCGAAGTTTAGCGTAAATCGCTAAATTCGTCGAAATTAGTCTAAAATTCGCCGCTGAAAATCCATCACGAGTTTTGACCATGACAATTAACCAACTTTTAGCACAAGAATTAGCCGTTCATCTCAACCAAATCAATGCCGCTGTAGCACTTTTAGACGAGGGCGCAACTGTTCCCTTTATCTCTCGTTATCGAAAAGAAGCAACAGGCGGTTTGGACGACACGCAATTACGCTTGCTCGAAGAACGTTTAGGTTATTTGCGCGAACTTGAAGCCCGTCGCACAGTGATTTTAGAAAGTATCGCGTCACAAGAAAAACTCACCCCCGCGCTTGAAGCGGCTATTAACGCAGCGGAAACAAAAACGTTGCTCGAAGATTTGTATTTACCTTTCAAACCGAAACGCAGAACAAAAGCCCAAATTGCGCGTGAAGCGGGTTTAGAACCGTTGACACAAGATATTTTGAATAATCGCAACATTTCACCCGAAGAACTCGCCGCAAAATATGTGAATGCCGAAAAAGGCGTTACCGATGTTGCTGCCGCACTTGAAGGCGCACGGCAAATTATCATGGAAGAACTCTCCGAAAACGCGCCATTGCTTGCGGATTTGCGCGAACAAGTTTGGCAACAAGGTGTCATGCACGTTCACGTTGTAGCAGGCAAAGAAGCCGAAGCGGAAAAATTCAAAGATTATTTTGATTACCGCGAACCGTTACAAAAAATGCCATCACACCGAATTTTGGCAATGTTGCGTGGACGGAATGAAGAATGTTTAGTTTTGAACATGCAACCTGCCGAAGATGACAAACTCGGACATGAACTGTGCGCTCAGAAAGTGGCGCGACAACTTGATGTGGGCGACGTTGCAAAACCTGCAAATGCGTGGCTTTCGGAAACGGCGCGTTTGGCTTGGAAAATTAAACTTTTTACGCGCCTTGATTTGGATTTGAAAAATCAACTTCGTGAAGCCGCTGAAACCGAAGCGATTAAAGTTTTCGCACATAATTTGCGGGATTTGTTGCTTGCCGCGCCTGCTGGTGCAAAAGTGACAATGGGGTTAGACCCAGGTATTCGTACAGGTGTGAAAGTGGCGATTGTTGATAAAACGGGAAAAGTGGTGGCAACCGATACGATTTATCCACACCAACCGCGTAATGATTGGGATGGTTCGATTGCAAAATTAGCGAAATTGATTTCTCAACACGGCGTTGAATTAGTCAGCATTGGCAACGGCACAGCTTCTCGTGAAACCGATGCGTTAGTGGCTGATGTTGTGAAACGTCACAGCGATTTAAAATTTAACAAAATCGTGGTTTCCGAAGCAGGCGCGTCGGTGTATTCGGCATCAGAACTTGCCGCAAAAGAATTTCCCGATTTAGATGTATCGTTGCGTGGCGCAGTATCGATTGCTCGACGTTTGCAAGACCCGCTCGCCGAACTCGTGAAAATCGACCCAAAATCAATCGGTGTGGGTCAATATCAACACGATGTGAATCAAAACCAGCTCGCGCGAATGCTTAATAACGTTGTTGAGGATTGTGTGAATAAAGTGGGCGTTGACGTAAATACCGCGTCGGTGTCGTTGCTCAAACAAGTGTCTGGTTTGTCGGCGAGCGTGAGTGAAAATATCGTCGCGTTTCGGAATGAAAATGGCGCGTTTAAAAATCGCTCTCAACTCAAAAAAGTGCCACGTTTAGGCGATAAAGCCTACGAACAAGCGGCAGGTTTTTTACGGATTTTAAACGGTGATAATCCGCTTGATGCCTCGGCGGTGCATCCCGAAGCGTATCCCGTTGTTGAAAATATCATCAAAAATACAGGCAAATCGATTCGTGATTTAATCGGACAACCTGCATTTTTGCGTGGCTTGAATGCGGCAAATTTTACGAATGAACATTTCGGTTTGCCGACTGTGACCGATATTTTGCAAGAGCTTGAAAAACCTGGACGTGACCCGCGTCCCGAATTTAAAAGCGTTGAATTCAAGGCGGGCGTGGAAAAAATTACTGATTTAGAAGTCGGAATGCGTTTGCAAGGTGTGGTTACGAATGTGGCAAATTTTGGCGCGTTTGTGGATATTGGCGTGCATCAAGATGGCTTAGTACATATTTCGCAACTCGCCGACACATTTGTGAAAGACCCGCGCGAAGTAGTTAAAACAGGCGATGTTGTGACCGTAACCGTTACCGAAGTGGACGCACCACGTAAACGGATTGCGCTGACCATGAAAAGTGCGATTGAGCCGAATGCTGTAAAACCTGAACCACGCAAAGTGGAATCTGCGCCTAAAGTAAAACCACAAGCACCGTTACAAAACAATTTAATGGCGAACGCGTTTGCGAAGGCGTTGAAAAAATAATGTTTCGATTAAGCCAATATATGCGCGAAGTTATCGCGCCAACGCCTTTAAAACCAACCCGCAAACCTGTCGCACCTGTGGTGATTTGGAATCTGATTCGCCGTTGTAATTTAACCTGCCAACATTGTTACACCACCTCGGCAGACAAAGATTTTCCAAACGAATTGACTACGCCGCAAATTTACACGGTGATGGACGATTTAAGAGCGTTCAACGTTCCAGTGTTGATTTTATCGGGTGGCGAACCGCTGTTGCATCCTGATATTTTTGCGATTTCACAACGCGCCAAAGACATGGGTTTTTACGTTGCGTTGTCGAGTAACGGCACCAAAATTTCACCTGAAAATATCGACCAAATTGCCGCCATCAATTATTCGTATATCGGCGTGAGTTTGGATGGAATTGAAGAAACGCACGATACGTTTCGGCGTTCAAAAGGTTCGTTCAAACAGGCGTTAAATGGCATCGAATTGTGTTTAGAAAAAGGGATAAAAGTTGGTATTCGCTACACTTTGACACAACCGAATTCGCATGATTTTCCCAAAATGTTGCAACTGATGGATGATTACAACATCGATAAATTTTATTTGTCGCATTTGAATTATGGCGGACGGGGCAATAAAAATCGGGGCGATGACGCGCATTTTACGATGACGCGGGAGGCAATGGATTTGTTGTTTGAAGCGTGTTACCACTGGGAATTGGAAGGCAAAGAACGCGAATTTGTTACCGGTAATAACGATGCCGATGCGGTGTATTTTCTGCATTGGGTTCGCGCTCGTTTTCCTGAAAAAGCCGCGCATATTCAAGCGAAATTAGAACAATGGGGCGGTAATGCGTCGGGCGTGAATGTAGCAAATATCGATAACACAGGGAACGTTCATCCCGATACATTTTGGTGGCATTACAATTTGGGCAATGTCAAAGACCGTCCGTTTTCTGAAATTTGGCAAGATACCAGCGACCCACTTATGGCAGGTTTAAAAAGTTCGCCGCGTCCGCTCGAAGGGCGTTGTAAAACTTGTCATTATCAATCTATTTGCAACGGTAATACGCGAGTTCGTGCCGCGCAAACAACGGGGAATTATTGGGCAGAGGATTCGGGGTGTTATTTGGTGGATGGTGAGATCAACCACTAAACATTGAATACCATCTGATTTAGTTCTTACAACATACGGAAAAATTATCAAATGCAAAATTTCAAGAAATGTCTTACTCCATTGCTGATTACAAGCGTACTAGCAGCCCTGCTTCCGCTAGCTTTTTTCATTGGATTTTTTCTTGGCAATGATATGCCAATCAAAATAACACTAGAAAAATTTAATTCCGTCGCAGCGGGGGTATCAGCTATTGCGACTGTGATTATAGCTCTACTCACAATCATTTTAGCTATAGCAACATGGTTATTACGCAAAGATCAAATGGAACAACTTGCAGAATTGAAGTCTGAAAATATCCGACCGAATATTACTATTCAATTAGAAAGTAGTCCTGTAGATGTGCATTTTATGAATGTCAAAATTAGCAATTTTGGAAAAGGAATAGCAAAAAATGTAATTTTTGAATTTTTAGATAGAGAAGGGAATCAAATTCAACCAGAACAAAATGAATATGCAGTAATCGAGAAATTTAAAACGTTAGCTATCTTCCGTCGAGGCGTGAAAACGATAGGTATTAACCAAGTAATTTCAAGTTTCATGTTTAATATTCTTGAGCAGTATCAAGAATTGAAAGGTGATAAACCATGTTTGAATATCATCATTAGATTTGAAGATGTGGAAGGTATTTCATATGAAAGTTCCCACGTCATTGATTTTGCCGATTTTGATGGTATGAGTAAGTTAAATGGAGAATATCCTTTACATGAAATTGCCAAGGATATTAAAAAAATTAGCGAACATATTATAAGTGAACGCATCGGCGTGGATGTTTTTAATGCCACAGATAGAAGCGATGAAGAAGAGCGACGCAAAAAATTATATGAGGAGTATATGAAATAACTGCGCTCAGCCCTAGCAGCTCAACAAAAAATTACCCAGACTGTTGTTTATAACACTGTCAATTTTGCAAAACAAAAAGGGATGCTCATTTTATTGAGCATCCCTTTTCTTAGGCTAAGTAGATTTAAGCAAGAATCAAATCATTGTCGATTAGATTTTTCACACCAAGTAACTCAACTGAAAATTCAGGTTCAACGCCAGCATTGGTACTAATATGCAATAAACTCACAGAACCACTGACTTTTGGATTTGCAGCTTCAAACCATACCGTACCCGTTGCATCACCTTCAGTTAAAGCTGTTTTGCCGATGAATTTCAAGGAAATGCCCACATTCGCAAAATCAGACAAATCGATTTTATCTTCACCCGATTTGAAATCTTTGATTGTGTCGCGGCTTGTTTTATCAACACCACTGTCATTAGGAACAAAAACAAATACATCTTTACCAACACCGCCCGCCATGATGTCTTTACCTAAACCGCCAAAAAGAGTGTCATCACCCGCACCGCCCGTTAGAGCGTCATTGCCAGATTCTCCCGCAAGGTAGTCGTTACCCACGCCACCGTCGAGTTTATCGTCACCATCTTGACCATTTAAGACATCATTCCCTGTGTCGCCGCTGATTTTATCGTTCCCAATTCCACCAAAGATGGTATCGTCCCCAACGCCTCCAGCTAAATCATCATTTCCGTCATCGCCATAAATCACGTCATTACCGTTATCACCCTTGATTGCATCGTTACCAGCACCACCCAATAACAAGTCGTTATCATTGCCGCCAAAGATTTTGTCATTGCCTGCCCCACCTTCGATAGTATCATTGCCGTTGTCACCTTTGAGGCTGTCATTTTTATCACCTCCGAAAATGTAATCATCATTTTTCGAAGTTTTATCTGACACGTCAGGTCTTACGAGCGTTCCTCCATCAACATCTGTTGGTAGTGATGGTTGTTCAATGGGGGACACATCCGTTACGGGAGGAGTAGTTGGAACGTCCATACCTTGAACAAGGTGAATGATATTGACTAAACCAATTTGATTCACAAGTTCAGTTAAATGTTGGATTTCTTCTGAACTGATTTTTAAACCAACTTTTTCAACCAGCTGTGTTAAACCTTCAACACTAATTTTTGTGTTTTCGTTGATTATTGGCGGAAGATTTAAAGGATTGCCATTTTCATCAACAGGTGGATTTAGTGGCTTACCGTTTGCATCAACAGGTGGATTTAATGGATTGCCATTTTCATCAACAGGTGGATTTAATGGCTTACCGTTTTCATCTACAGGCTGTTTGATAGGATTACCATTTTCATCTACAGGTTGTTTGATAGGATTACCGTTTTCATCTACAGGCTGCTTGATAGGATTACCGTTTTCATCTACAGGCTGTTTGATAGGATTACCGTTTTCATCTACAGGCTGTTTGATAGGATTACCGTTTTCATCTACAGGTTGTTTGATTGGATTACTGTTTTCATCTACAGGCTGCTTGATAGGATTACCGTTTTCATCTACAGGCTGTTTGATAGGATTACCATTTGCATCAACAGGTGGATTTAGCGGCTTACCGTTTGCATCAACAGGTGGATTAGGTTGACCGTTTACGGGTGGTTGACCATTTACAGGTGGATTAGGTTGACCATTCACAGGCTGATTGGGTTGACCATTCACAGGCTGATTGGGTTGACCATTCACAGGCTGATTGGGTTGACCGTTCACAGGTTGATTAGGTTGACCGTTCACAGGTTGATTAGGTTGACCATTCACAG
>JAQTOT010000151.1 GCA_028713145.1 Methylococcales bacterium | reverse complement strand
ACGGCTAATTTTGGGCGGCTGTGGAATTTCGAGTAACGCATTTAACGCTGCTTGCGCGGTTTGTACGGCAACTTCTTGTTCTTCAAAATCAAACATCGGCGAATACAACGAACACGTTTGATAAAAACCTAAATCGTTTTCGTAACCGACCACAAATTCAAATTCTCCCGCAGGAAAACGATGTTTCACTTTTGCGCCTGCGGCTAACTCATCATCACGCCAATACAGCAAATTCATAAACCACGGTGTAATCAAAATGCCCAACCACGCCCCTTGATAAAGCCGAAAATCCACCGCTTGAACGCGCAATTTTGGATTCAAAATTGGCACATCTGCCATGCGTTGCGTTTGAATCTGTTTAAAACAGCTTTCCAAAATTTGCGTGATGTCGTTCATCAATAGAAATTAAGAATTTCGCCCAATCGTTCCGCGCTATCGGCTAAATCTTCCATCGCGGCACACGCAACGCTGGGTACATCGCTCACTTCCAAGGTGTTTAAAATCAACGTGTCGTCCGAATTAAAATACTGCACCCACCAAACTTTGTCCGTCAGCGTGCTGGTAATTCGATTCGTGCCGTAACTGCGCGACAAAATCGACACCGTACCTTTGCCCAATGTTTCGTATAAAAACTGCAAATCTTCGGGCGTTTGCGGCAACAAACTCAAATTGATAACGTGCGCCAAGGTGTCAGGCGAATAATCGGCGATTTGATTATTGAGTTCAGCAATCAACGGCAAGGCGTTCATCAAACCATTCGGCAAATTTTGTTCGTCAAAAGTCAGTTGTTTTTTTGCGCTGACAAAGGTTTTTTCTTTCACCAAACGCGGAATATCGCCGATTTCAATAAAATCATTTTGCGCTTCGCCTTGTTTGTTAAAACTTTGCACGCGCCACACACCCGCTAAAACCGATTCTTGAATCTGCGTTTGCACATTGCCTTGTTGAATAATGCTAACTTCGCCTTCACCTAAAATTTCATTGATAAACGCGAGTTCGTTGTCATCCAAATCGCGCGTTGAAAACACCTGATTTTCGGCGGGAACATAATTTTTTAAGGCTTCCAGCACGGATTGCAACAACGCTTTCGCTTTGGCAATCGATTTTGTATTTGTCACGCAAACGCGCGGCATGGAATACGTCATCATCTCGCTAGGCAAACGCATAAAATCGAGTTCTGCACCGTCGATTTCTTTGGGTTGGCTACCTTGACCAATAATCGGTAATTGCATGGTTATTTCTCACATAAAAAGTCAGGCAGTCGCGGTTCTCGATTCACCAAATCCGCAAATAAATGGTCAACGTTATAATCGCCTTGCAAGGTCAATGTCAGAGCTTGCAAGGCATCTTGAATTTGGGTGGCTTGCTCAGAGCTGATAATTTCTCGCGCCGTATCTAAAAAAACTAACACCCATGCGCCCAGTTCAGGTTTGCCCACCAAAATTGGGTCGATTAAATGTTGCGTGCCGTCGCGTTCACACACGGCGTAATCACCGTTGAAACCGATAACTTGCATGGGGATTCCTAGGCACATGGATGATTTGTCCTTTTCGTTTGTGTTAAATCTTTGTTGGTGAACTTAAAGCACCTCCCCCTGCGGCTATCGCCGCTCCCCCTCCAAAGGGGGAAAACCAATAAAAAGCAACTGCTTTTGATTTTAATGGTTTCGCCCCCTTTGGAGGGGGCAGCCTGAAAGGCTGGGGGAGGTGCTTTTCAATACTTCCCCCGAAAATCAACAGGCACAGCCACCGCACCATCAAGCGTTTGCGGCGGCGTGATTTTAATATCAGGTGCAAAAATCACCCGCTCATCACCCAACCGACACGCCACCGTTTCAGAGGGACGTTCATTTTCATAACGCGCAATATCCAGCATCGGGTCAGCGAGCGTCACGGCATCCGAACTTTGAAGCGGTTCAATGCCAAACGTTTTCAAATAATTCAACGCCAACGTTATCGCAGGTTTGATTTGCACTTTCACCACAGGTCGCAAACTGCCGCCGTAATCTTCTAATTCAACAGGTTGCACGCCAATCAACAACAAACGTTTCGGATAATCACCCAGCAATTGCGCCATCGCTAACACTTCTTGAAAACCCGTTTGATGCAAACTTATTTTTTTCGCACCTAAAAAATTCGGCACATCGTCATCGTGAATTTGATGCAAACTTCCTGCTGGAAAACCAAAATCTATCGCGTCAAACACAACCAAAATATCGGCTTGCCCAACATGCTCGACGAGATAAATGCCTTGCGTGCCGCCATCCATCACGGTGACGTTTTCAGGAAAAACGTAGCTTTTCAACAATTGTTCCACCACGCGCACACCAAAACCTTCATCCGCCCAAAGCAAATTCCCAATGCCGAGTAATAAAACGTTTGGCTTAGTCATCGGCTGGCGCATCGTCTTTAAAGGTTCGATAACCTGTGACCATCGTTTTGAGCATACTTTGGCGCGACAATTTGTCTTCTCGAACCGCCACATAAATATGCGCGATAACAAAACAAATAATTGCCCACATAATCAAATGATGCCAACTGTGAACGCTCTGACTTTCACCAAACAACGGAATCACCCAACTGCTAAACAAGGCAAATTGCCAACTGTCTTGCCCCGTGCCTTCGCCATAAAGCGCGAAGCCCGTCACAATCATAAACAGCGTTCCCCACACCAAAATAAAGTGCATGAACAGTAACGCGAGCGGATTATGTCCCACATATTTACGCGGCTGTTTATCGATGAAGCTGTACCACAAAATCTCATGCCAAACACCTGCCCAAAATTTTTGCGTCAACAGCGGCGGTAAAAATAATTGCCGAGCATATTCATTACCTGCGTAAGCCCAATAAATCCGAAACAACAAGCCAATGGCTAAAATATAACCCGCCGCAAAATGCGCGAATCGGATGTAGCCCATCACAAAATGGTCAGACGCTTCACCGCCCACCGATGCTAACGGATTGGCAATTAAATAACCCGACACCGCCAAAACCGTAATGGCTAACGCATTCAAACTGTGCCAAAGACGTACTGGAATTTCATAAACATAAACTGCTTTTGGGATTTCCACCGCGTTACTGCTCATGACTGTGACTCCGTTAAATTTTTAAGCGAATCGCTTTCGATTTGAAAAGCATCGAACCCAAAACATAGCCAACGCTATTTAAAACCGTTGTTGCGAGTAAAAAACCTAACGCAAAATCGGTATAAAGCAATTCATGACTAACACTTTGCATCAACGCAAAACTGGTCAGCCAGCCGATGGTTAAACCGATGCTGAATTGGAATCGACTTGCCAGCAAACCTGCACCTAATGTGATAAGCACATGGTCTAAACCTGAAAACGGATGAACAAAACCATTTAAAAAATCACTCGTTTCATGAAAACCGACATGCGCGAAAGCCGTGTTAGTAAACAAAGTAAAAACAAGTAATGCGGCAAATTGTGAAATATATTTATTCATGGTTATCTCCTAAAAATGGGAAATCGAATGTTACGCTGGGAATGTGAAAATTAGCGGACTTTCACTTGCGTCAATTCTGTTCCATCTGGACTGATAACGTGCGTTGAACAGGCAAGGCACGGGTCGAAACTGTGCAAGGTGCGTAAAATTTCAACAGGTTCTTCGGGACGTTCAACTTTGGTATTCATCAACGCCGCTTCAAATGCACCGATATTTCCCGCTTCATCACGCGGCGAACCGTTCCACGTCGTTGGCACAACGCATTGATAATTTTCAATTTTCGCATCTTTAATTTTTATCCAATGACCCAACGCGCCACGCGGGGCTTCGGTAAAACCTACGCCTTTAACATTGCTGTCCCATGTATCGGTTTGCCATTTCGTGACATTTGCAGTCGCTAAATCGCCTGCTTTGATATTTGTCACTAATTTGTCCATGAAATAACGCATTTTCCCCGCCGCCCATTGCGCTTCCAAACCACGCGCCGCCGTGCGTCCGAGTGTTGAAAATAACGCTTCAACAGGCACATCTAACGTTTTCAAAACGAAATTGATTTGTTCGGTAATTTCTTTGTTGCCTTGCGCGTAACCAATCACATAACGCGCCAGTGGCCCAACTTCCATGGCATGACCACGCCAGCGCGGAGCTTTAATCCACGAGTATTTTGCGTTTTCGTCGAGTTCTTGAATGTTGGTTTTTGAACCTTTGGTTTTATTACCCAATTTGAAATGCGGTTCGGTGATGCCATCCCAAGGATGCAAGCCTTTCAAATCGTCTGGATACGCATACCACGAATGCGGCACAAACTCTTGAATTTGCTCAGGGTCACGCAAATCGACTTCGTGAACTTTGCTCAAATCGCCGTTGATAATCGCACCACGCGGCATAAGTAAATTGCTTGCCGAATAATCGTTGGCTTTGTCAGGAATATCGCCATACGACAATAAACTTGTGCCAGACAAACCGCCGCCATAAAGCCAACCTTTGTAAAATCCTGCAATCGCTAGCAAATCAGGAATATAAACTTGGTCAATAAAGGTAATGCTTTGGTCGATGAGCGAGGAAATCAGATTTAACCGCTCCATGTTAATCGCGCCAACTGCGCCGACACCATCAACGTTAATCGCGCACGGAACGCCGCCGACTAACCAATTTGGATGCGGGTCTTTGCCGCCAAAAATGGTGCGAATTTTCATGATGTCTTTTTGGAAATCCAACGCTTCCAAATAATGCGTCACCGCCATCAAATCTGCTTCAGGCGGCAATAAATACGCGGGATTTGTCCAATAACCATTTTTAAAAGGTCCTAACTGTCCCGATTCGACAAACTTTTTAATTCGATTTTGCACATCGCTAAAATAACCCGCTGAGGATTTTGGATTATGGGGCGAGATTTTTTGTTGCAATTCAGAAGTCGCTTGCGGGTCAGCTTTCAACGCATTAACAGGATTCACCCAATCGAGCGCGTGCAAATGATAAAAATGCACCAAATGGTCTTGCACCTGCAACGTCAATTGCATGATGTTACGAATCGAATTCGCGTTTTCGGGGATTTGAATTTTTAGCGCATCTTCAACGGCACGAACCGAAGTCAGCGCGTGCGTTCCCGTACAAACACCACAAATACGTTGCACAAATGCCCACGCATCACGCGGGTCACGACCTTTTAAAATCACTTCTAAACCACGCCACATCGTGCCGCTCGAAACGGCGTTGCGGATAATGTTGTTTTCATCGATGTTCACTTCGCAACGCATGTGACCTTCAATGCGCGTCACAGGGTCAACAACAATGCGCCGTCCGCCCGTGTCTAAGTTGTAACCATTCGGAGTAATAATTGAGGTCATTTTTGTTCTCCTTGTTGTTGAGCGCGTTTGAGAGCGGTAATGCCAGCGTGAGCCGCAACACCTGCTGTGACAATACCTGCGGCAATGCCACCGACTTTGTCAGCGTTGGCTTCAATACCAAATTGGTTAATGCCCGTGACACGTTCATAAAAACTGCCTTTATCCCAAAAACCATCTTCTGAACAACCCAAACAACCGTGACCTGATTGAATCGGGAACGATAAACCTTCATTCCAACGCATGGTCGAACAAGCGTTATAGGTCGTCGGGCCTTTGCAACCCATTTTGTATAAACAATGACCTTGTCGCGCCGCGTCGTCGTCCCAACTTTCGACAAATTGCCCCGCGTCGAAATGCGGACGGCGATAACATTTATCGTGAATGCGTTGGCTATAAAACATTTGTGGACGACCTTGCGCGTCGAGCGTGGGCAACTTATCAAACGTTAAAAGATAAGTCACCACAGCGGTCATGACTTCGGCAATCGGTGGACAACCCGGGACTTTGATAATCGGTTTGTTGGCTAAATTAGGAATTTTATGTGTCGGTGTGGCGCGAGTTGGATTGGGTTTTGCGGCTTGAACACAACCCCATGATGCACATGAACCCCATGAAATAATCGCTTTGCAATTTTCAGCGGCGTAACGCAATTGCTCAACAAACGGTTTGCCGCCGATAATGCAATACATGCCATCTTCAGCCAGTGGCGCGTTGCCTTCGACAGCGAGAATGTAATTGCCTTTATATTTTTCAACGATTTCGCTGACAATCGCTTCGGCTTCATGTCCCGCCGAAGCCATAATCGTGTCGTCATAATCGAGTGAAAGCATCGACAAAATCACATCTTTTGCCAGCGGATGACCTGAACGAATGAATGATTCCGAGCAACAAGTACATTCCAAACCGTGCAACCATAAAACGGGAATACGCGGTTTTGTTTCCATTGCATACGCGATTTTCGGCGCAAAACTTGGTGCAAGTCCTAACGATGCCGCCGTTAAACTGCAAAATTTCAAAAAGCTACGCCGCGAAATGCCTTGCCGCCGCATGACATCGTAAAAAGTTTCATTCATTACAAACTCTCCTCAGTTAATCCTATTCTTTGTTAACCGCGTTGATAGGTTGTAACGTGATTAGCAAACGTTATGCCTTTCGTGCAATACGTTGAAATATATAACTAATCTAAAATTTTTTATTGTTGAAATTACGACAAAAACGACATTTTTTGTAGGGTTAGAAACAATTCAATTCGTTTTTGAAATGACGAAAATTTGTGTGAGATATTTGATGCTATATGCGACAAAACAGTCTCAAATCGTCCTTTTTGTCGTATTCCCTACAATTTAATTTTTAAATAAAACAAACAAAATCAATAAATTAACTCGTGGCACGCACGTTGCAATGACTTCATTAACAAAAATGGAGTGATGCCATGAAAACCAGTAAAGACATTGCAGAATTATTAGACGAACCCGCTTGCGAACATAACAAGAAAGAAAAATCGGGTTGCGCGAAACCCAAACCAGGTTCGACC
>JAQTOT010000008.1 GCA_028713145.1 Methylococcales bacterium | reverse complement strand
ACCACCCTGGTTTATTTGAAGTTCTAACCTAGGTCCATTATCTGGATTGGGGACAGTGTCTGGTGGGTAGTTTGACTGGGGCGGTCTCCTCCTAAAGAGTAACGGAGGAGCACGAAGGTACCCTCAGCCTGGTCGGAAATCAGGCAATGAGTGCAATGGCATAAGGGTGCTTGACTGCGAGACGGACAAGTCGAGCAGGTACGAAAGTAGGTCATAGTGATCCGGTGGTTCTGTATGGAAGGGCCATCGCTCAACGGATAAAAGGTACTCCGGGGATAACAGGCTGATACCGCCCAAGAGTTCATATCGACGGCGGTGTTTGGCACCTCGATGTCGGCTCATCACATCCTGGGGCTGAAGCAGGTCCCAAGGGTATGGCTGTTCGCCATTTAAAGTGGTACGCGAGCTGGGTTCAGAACGTCGTGAGACAGTTCGGTCCCTATCTGCCATGGGCGTTTGAGATTTGAGGGAAGCTGCTCCTAGTACGAGAGGACCGGAGTGGACGAACCACTGGTGTTCCAGTTGTCATGCCAATGGCATTGCTGGGTAGCTATGTTCGGACAGGATAACCGCTGAAAGCATCTAAGCGGGAAGCCCCTCCCAAGATGAGATCTCACTGGAACTTTAAGTTCCCTAAAGGGCTGTCGAAGACTACGACGTTGATAGGCATGGTGTGGAAGTTCAGTAATGAATGTAGCTAACATGTACTAATTGCCCGTGAGGCTTGACCATATAACACCCAATCAGTTTGATTGGTGTTGTGATAAAAAGACGTACTTAAACAATACCTTGAGACACTTACAGATTTTCATATCAAACTTCTAGCGAAGTTTGGAAGCCAGTTTGCTTGGTGACCATAGCGAGCGTGAACCACCCGATCCCATCCCGAACTCGGAAGTGAAACCGCTTAGCGCCGATGATAGTGTGGCAGTTTGCCATGCGAAAGTAGGGAATTGCCAAGCTCTTATTTTTACGATTAAGCCCGATAAATTTTTATCGGGCTTTTTTGTTTGTTAGATTCGAACATTTTTTGAAATTGGCTTAGTATTTGCTGGTAATTAAGATGCTACATTCAGTTTAGTGCTGAAAAATCAAGCACAAACGCTTACAGATAATGAAATTGATGCTATAGTTAGCACGTTCCGACAGACTTTAGCCGTGAAAATAGGCAAAAAATTAAGAGATTAAATTATGGCATTAACAAAAGCAGATTTTGCAGAGAATTTATTTGACCAATTAGGTTTAAACAAACGTGAAGCGAAAGACATTGTGGATTTATTCTTTGAAGAAATCAAAACCTCACTTGATCATGGTGAACAAGTAAAACTATCAGGTTTTGGTAAGTTCGAATTGCGTGATAAAACCTCGCGTCCAGGTCGAAATCCAAAAACAGGTAAAGAAATCCCCATTACCGCTCGCCGTGTGGTGACATTTAGATCAGGTCAAAAACTTAAAGCACGGGTAGAAGCGTATGCTGGAGCTGAGTAATAATAACGAATTGCCTGCAATTCCTGCCAAATGCTATTTCAGTATTGGTGAAGTGAGCGAATTATGTGGTGTTAAACCGCACGTTCTACGTTATTGGGAACAAGAATTTAGTGAAATTAGTCCCGTCAAAAGACGTGGAAATCGCCGTTATTACCAACGTCACGACGTACTAATTATTCGCCAAATTCGCAGTTTGCTCTATGAACAAGGTTATACGATTGGTGGTGCAAAAGCGCATTTATCAAGCAATAACGCTAAAAGCGAATCGACGATTACCAAGCAACTCATTCATCAAATGATTGGTGAACTCGAAGATATTTTAGAATTATTGCGATAGTTGTCTTTCGGTAAAAAAATACAGCGATAACGTTGTTTCATACAATGTTATCGCATTTTTTGTTTCAGCTTAATTCAAAAAAATTATGACTTCACGCATTGCAACCATTGAGCGCAATACGCTCGAAACTCAAATCACCATTACGGTAAATTTAGACGGCACAGGAAAAGCGGATTTTCAAACGGGCGTGCCATTTCTGAATCACATGATGGATCAAATTGCACGGCACGGTATGGTTGATATAACCGTTCATGCCAAAGGCGATTTGGACATCGACGCGCATCACACTGTTGAAGATATTGGCATCACGTTAGGACAAGCCTTCGCTAAAGCCTTGGGCGATAAAAAGGGTATTTCCCGTTACGGTCATGCTTATGTTCCGCTTGATGAATCATTATCGCGCGTGGTGATCGATTTTTCAGGTCGTCCCAGTTTGTATTATGACGTGACATTTAATCGTGCGTTTATTGGTGAATTTGACGTAGATTTGTTGCGCGAATTTTTCCAAGGTTTTGTCAATCATGCGGGCGTGACCTTGCATATCGATAACATCAAAGGCGGCAATGCACACCATATTGCTGAAACAGTGTTTAAAGCCTTTGGTCGAGCCGTGCGAAATGCGATGATGTTAGATGAACGCATGAGCGGCATTATGCCTTCAACGAAAGGAGTTTTGTGATGTCTAGCGTTGCTGTGATTGATTATGGTATGGGGAATTTGCATTCGATTTCAAAAGCCTTGCAACATGCTTCGCCTGAAACGAATGTTGTAGTTACGTCAGATGCTGAAACGATTTTAAATGCTGACCGTGTGGTTTTCCCAGGCGTAGGTGCGATGCGGGATTGTATGCAAGCATTGCACGATTTGAATTTGATTTCAGTGATTAAACAAGCCGCGCAAACAAAACCTTTTTTAGGGATTTGTTTAGGAATGCAGGCGTTACTTAATGACAGTCAAGAAAATGGTCACACCGATTGTTTAGGAATTTTAGACGGTCATGTTTTGAAATTTGCTGAACCATTACTTGATGCAAAGGGCGAAATTTTAAAAGTTCCGCACATGGGCTGGAATCAAGTTAAACAAAATCTACATCCTCTTTGGCAAAACATTCCAGACGAAAGCCGTTTTTATTTTGTTCACAGTTATTATGCTGCGCCAATCAGTTCCGAAATTATCGCGGGAACAAGTGATTATCCGAATTCGTTTGCTTGTGCATTGACACAAAAAAATGTTTTCGCGGTGCAATTTCACCCCGAAAAAAGTCAAACCGTTGGTTTGCAGTTGCTCGCCAATTTTTTGAATTGGGATGGTGCGTAAGTTCTTATGCTGAAACTTCGTTTGTTTTGTTGCTTGATTTTGCTTTCAATCAGCAATGCGTTTGCCACGACACATGCACCTGAAGCGGATAATTTGCAAAATTATCCAAACACGCAAAGCATCGGTACATATACCAACGGCTGTTTGAGCGGCGCAGTTCCATTGCCAATTTATGGCACGGGTTATCAAGTGATGCGTTTATCGCGCAATCGTCTTTATGGGCATCCAAATTTAATCAACTTTATTCAAAATTTAGGCGAATATGTTGCAACGCAGCATGGTAGTAATTTGTTGATTGGAGATTTAGGACAATTAAAAGGTGGACGTACACCAAGCGGACACCGCAGTCATCAAAATGGTTTGGATGTAGATATTTGGTTCACCCTTTCGACGGCAAGTACGCTGACAGAACATGAACGTGAAACGCTAAGTGCAACGTCGATGCTTTCAAGTGCCGACAAAATTGCGCTTAAAGAATGGACGTTTGCACATGAACAAGTTTTGAAAGCGGCAGCATCGATGCCTGACGTAGAACGTATTTTTGTCAATCCTGTCATTAAACGCGAATTGTGTAAAAACGCCGAGCCGTCAAATCGCGCGTGGCTTAGAAAAATTCGTCCGTGGTGGAAACATGATGACCATTTTCATGTGCGTTTGAGTTGTCCTAAAGATAGCCCGAATTGTGAACATCAAGAACCGTTGCCTGCGGGTGATGGTTGTGACGAGGATTTGGCGTGGTGGTTTTCTGTCGATGCGTTAAATCCCAAAGCCCCTAAAAATGTTCAGCCTGAAAAAACACCCGAAATTCCCGCGTTGTGCAAACAACTTTTCAAAAATTAAGCCGCAAATAACGTGGCGTTTTTATTTATAATGTCCATTTAACATTTTAGTAACACAGGAAAAAATTATGCGTACCCACAAATGTGGCGACACAACCATTGAACAACTTGATCAAACCGTCACGATTTGCGGTTGGGTTCATCGTCGTCGTGATCACGGCGGTGTGATTTTTATTGATTTACGCGACCGTGAAGGTTTAGTGCAAGTCGTTTTTGATCCTGATTTGGCGGAACAATTTGCGATTGCTGAACACGTTCGCAGCGAATACGTTTTGCAAATTACAGGTCTTGTTCGTCGTCGCCCAGAAGGCACGGTGAACAAAAATATGAAATCGGGCGAAATCGAAATTTTGGCAAAAGCTATCGTGGTTTTGAATGAATCAGAAACACCGCCATTCCCGATTGAAAGCGACATCGAAGTAAACGAAGAATTGCGTTTGCGTTACCGTTATTTAGATTTGCGTAAAACGGCAATGCAAGAAAAAATGCGTGTTCGTCGTGACGTGACCCGAATTATGCGTAATTATTTGGATGACAACGACTTTTTTGAAATCGAAACGCCATATCTAACTAAAGCTACGCCAGAAGGCGCACGCGATTACATTGTGCCAAGTCGCACACACGAAAACTCGTTTTTCGCGTTGCCACAATCGCCACAGCTTTATAAACAAATGCTGATGGTTGCAGGATTTGATCGTTATTACCAAGTTGTGCGTTGTTTCCGTGACGAAGATTTACGCGCTGACCGCCAACCTGAATTCACTCAGCTTGACCTTGAAACCTCGTTCATGACCGAAGACCAAATCATGAATGTCACGGAAGAAATGATTCGTCAGTTGTTTGCGAAAGTGATTAACGTGCAACTCGATGCTGTGTTCCCACGCATGACGTATGCGGAAGCGATTTCACGTTTTGGTATTGACCGCCCAGATTTGCGAATTCCATTAGAACTCGTTGATATTGCGGAATTCATGAAAGACGTAGATTTCAAAGTGTTTGCTGCACCAGCCAATGACCCAAAAGGTCGTATTGCGGCAATGCGTGTGCCAAATGGTGGCAACATCATGACGCGCAAAGAAATCGATGATTTGACCAAATTTGTCGGTAACTATGGTGCGAAAGGCTTGGCTTATATCAAAGTCAACGATTTGAACGCAGGTGTTGAAGGTTTGCAATCACCAATTGTGAAATTTGCACCAGCTGAAGTTTGGGCAAAAGTGTTGGAAAAAACAGGCGCACAAGATGGCGATTTAATTTTCTTCGGTGCAGATAAAGCCAGCATTGTGAACGAATCAATGGCGGCGTTGCGCGTGAAATTAGGTCATGATTTGAACTTGATTGAAGGCGATTGGAAACCTGTTTGGGTTGTGGATTTCCCAATGTTTGAATGGGATGAAAAAGCAAACCGTTTCACCGCGATTCATCATCCATTCACTGCGCCAAGCTGTAGCGTCGAAGAATTAAAAGCAAATCCAGGTACAGCTTTATCTCGCGCTTACGATTTAGTGTTGAATGGCACGGAAGTTGGCGGCGGTTCAATTCGTATCAATCGCCCAGCAATGCAACAAATCGTATTTGAAATTTTAGGCATCGGCGAAGAAGAAGCCCGCGAAAAATTTGGTTTCTTACTCGATGCGTTGAAATACGGTGCGCCACCACACGGCGGTTTGGCGTTTGGTTTAGACCGTTTGGTGATGCTCATGACAGGTTCAAGTTCGATTCGTGACGTGATTGCGTTTCCAAAAACACAATCAGCGGCATGTCCTTTAGTGAATGCCCCTGCGGTGATTCTCGATGAACAATTGAAAGAGTTGGGAATCCGTTTGGTTAAACCACCTGTGAAAGAAAAAGCGTAACGTTTCAAAAAAAAACGGTGAGTGGCAAAAGCTACTCACCGTTTTTTTTATGTCTTAGATTTAAGCAAAGCTAAAAAAGCAGGCAATAAATCCATATCATCGAGTTTTAATAATTCGACAAATTGTTGGCACTCTAATTCATTGGCTTTGGGATAATCGTTTTCAAGATAATTTTTTAACAGCAAATCGAGTTCTTTTGTGCCACGACGGCATTGCCAATAAAGTTGTGATTGTTCACTCACGTTGCACCAATTGTTTTTTAATTTCTGCAATTGCTTTGGCAGGATTTAAACCTTTTGGACAAGTATCGACACAATTCATAATCGTGTGGCAACGATATAATTTAAAACTTTCATCAAGTGCGTCTAAACGCTCATTTGTATTTTCGTCGCGGCTATCGACAATAAATCGATACGCTTGCAACAACACTGCTGGCCCTAAATAGCGGTCGCTGTTCCACCAATAACTTGGGCAACTTGTCGAGCAACAAGCACAAAGCACACAATCATAAATTTCATTCAACGCCGCGCGTTGCGTGTCAGTTTGCAAACGTTCACGTTCAGGATTGGTTGAGTTTTCTAGCCACGGTTTAATCGAGGCGTATTGCTCATAAAAATGCGTCATATCCACAACCAAATCTTTCACGACTGCCATGTGTGGCAATGGGTAAATTTTCAGCGTGTCACCTTCGTAATCGGCAAGCGATTTTGTACAAGCTAACGTGTTTTTGCCATTCACATTCATGGCACACGAACCACAAACACCTTCGCGGCATGAACGACGAAATGTCAGCGAACTGTCTAAATCATTTTTAATCTTGAGTAGTACGTCCAAAATCATCGAACCACATTCGTCTTTTGGAATATCAAACGTGTCGATGTGCGGATTTTTGCCTGATTCTGAATTCCAGCGGTAAATTTCGACACGCTGAAAATTCTCTCCCTTTGAAGCGGGCGAATCTGCTTTTGTCACTACAGAATTTTTCGGCAACGCAAACTCAACCATTTTTTAATTCCTCTTTGTATTTTTTTTTGTCAACATTTCTCGTGCATGAGCAAGCGTGTTGTCAGTAATTTCAACGCCACCGAGCATACGCGCTGTTTCCAAAACGCGCTCTTCATCTTCAAGTAATCGAACCCGTGACGCGGTCATGTCTTCGTGATGTTGTTTTTCAACGTATAAATGCTGATGTGCTTGTGCGGCAACTTGCGGTAAATGTGTCACACATAAAACTTGCCGCTTGTTGCTCAATTGATTTAATTTTTGCCCAACAATTTCAGCAATCCCACCGCCAATCCCCGAATCAACTTCATCGAAAATCATTGTCGGCGTGGTTTTATCACTCGCTGTTGTGACTTGAATTGCCAAACTAATCCGTGACAATTCACCACCTGACGCGACTTTTGACAACGGTTTTGGTGGCAAACCAACGTTCGCGCTAATTAAAAAAGTGACATTATCGTTGCCATTTAATTTTGGCGTTTCACCTGCAAGTGAATTGATTTCAACTAAAAACTCACCATTTGGCATGCCCAATTCTTTCATCATTTTGGAAATTTGCAGTTGCAACTTTTTTGCACTTTTTTGACGTTGCTCCGTTAATTTTTCAGCAAGCGGAAAATAGGCTTGTTGATATTGCGTGGTTAAATTTTCTAATTCAACAATCCGTTCGCCGCTGTGACTAAGTTGCGCGAGTTCATTCTCTAAATTTTGTTGCAGCTCAAATAATTCTTCAGGTTTAACGTGATGTTTTCGGCTTAACGTTTGAAGCACGCCTAATTGCTGCTCAATTTCTTGAAATTGTGCGGGGTCGACTTCTTGCGATTCTAAAAAATGACGCAATTCATACATTGCTTCTTCGATTTGAATTTGCGCTTCGTTCAAAAGTGAATTCACAGATTGCAATTCGGGGGCAAATTGTTCGAGTTGCGTTAAGGCTTTGAGCGAGTTTTTTAATTGCCGAAATGCCGATTTGTCTGCGTCATAAAGTGCGTCGAGTTCATTTTGTCCCGTCATTAAAATTTGCTCTAAATTAGCTAATTTTTTATGCGTGTCAGACAGTGCGTTGTAATCAAATTGCCCTAAATTTAAGGCTTCTAATTCTTCTAATTGGTAACGTAAAAGGGCTTCTCGTTGTTGGGCTTGTGATTGTTTTTTTTGTAGCTGTTGCAATTCGTGTTGCGCGATTTGCCAATTTCTAAAACAAGCGTTCACTTGTTCGAGCAGTGGCGCGGTTTTGCCGTAATTATCGAGCAAACGGCGTTGTTCTTCATTTTCGAGCAAGGTTAAATGTGCGTGTTGCCCGTGAATTTCAACAAGTTGACGAGTGAAAATTTGTAATGTTTGCAATGTGACGGGGCGATTATTGATAAACGCTTTTGAGCGTCCGTCGCTTCCAATAACACGACGAATTAAACAATGTCCATTTTCATCAAATTCGTTTTCTTGCAACCATGCCAACGCAATCGGCATTGCCGTTAAATCGAATTCTAAATTGACTTCGGCGCGTTTGCAGTTGGGGCGAACATAATCTGCCGTTGCCCGTTCACCTAATGCTAATCCTAATGCCGTGAGTAAAATGGACTTTCCCGCACCTGTTTCTCCTGTTAAAACCGTCATGCCCTGCGACAAATCGAGTTGCAAGGATTTAACGATAGCCAAATCTAAAATAGAGAGATTTAACAACATACGTTAGTCGTTAAGTAACGTTTGTTCTAATACTTCACGCAAATTTGCAGGCATTTCAAGCGTTTCCAAATCCCATTTTTCATGAATTAACACGTCGTGCAAACATTGTTGCATGATGTCATGTGCTTTACTTGTCGCTTCAGCAATTATTTCGTGAGTCTTTAAATTGAGCAACTCCTCACCATTGGTGATGCAGTTGCGTTGATATTTGAACAATCTGCGTAAATTGGCGATTTGCTCGCTCACCTGACTGGGGCAAGCACACATATAAATGAAACCTTGTTCTCGGATTTTTTCAATCTGTGCATTGGTGTATTGGATATTGAGTTCTTCCATCGCGTTCCCCAGTGAATGATTTTTAGATGTTACGCGCCAAGTTTAACGTAAATCCAATAAGGAATCGAACCCCGTCAACTGTTATAATTTCGCGTAAATGCGCTGTTTTCGCGCTGTTTATTACTTTACATGTTGAGGAATTCTTTTGAACACGACTGATTTAACCGAATTATTACGCGGCACGCACGAGGTTTTAGTTGAAGCCGAATTGATTAAAAAACTCGCTGAAAATCGCCCACTTCGTATCAAAGCAGGTTTTGACCCCACCGCTCCCGATTTGCATTTAGGTCACACGGTTTTAATTAACAAACTCAAACAATTCCAAGATGCGGGGCATGAAATTTTATTTTTGATTGGTGATTTCACAGGCATGATTGGCGACCCAACAGGCAAAAATGTCACACGCAAGCCGCTTTCGCGTGAAGATGTTGAAGCGAATGCAAAAACCTATCAAGAGCAAATTTTTAAGATTCTCGACCCCGCCAAAACAACAGTGATGTTTAATTCAACATGGATGAATGCGATGTCTTCAGCGGAGTTAATTCAGCTTGCGGCAAAAAATACCGTGGCGCGGATGCTTGAACGTGATGACTTTCATAAACGCTTTACTGGTAATCAACCGATTGCGATTCATGAATTTTTGTATCCTCTGATTCAAGGCTACGATTCGGTTGCGATGAAAGCCGATGTGGAATTGGGCGGGACTGACCAAAAATTTAATTTGCTCATGGGACGACAATTGCAAGAAGCCTTCGGACAAAAACCGCAAGTTGTAATGATGATGCCGATTTTAGAAGGTTTAGACGGCGTTCAAAAAATGTCGAAATCACTCAATAATTACATTGGTATTGCCGATGCGCCTGATGAGATGTTTGGCAAAATTATGTCGATTAGCGACGAATTGATGTGGCGTTATTTTGAATTACTCAGTTTCCGTCCGATGTCTGAAATTGCGGCATGGAACTCAGAATGCGAAAACGGTGCAAATCCGCGTGATTACAAAGTTAAACTCGCTCAAGAAATTATTGCGCGTTTCCACGACGAAGCGGCGGCGGTGAAAGCGTTAGAAAATTTTGAAGCGCGTTTTCAACGTGGCGCGATTCCTGACGAAATGGACGAAGTGGAATTGAACATCTTGGCGGAATCGTTAGGGATTGCGAATTTGTTAAAAGATGCAAATTTAACGGCTAGCACGTCCGAAGCGATTCGTATGATTAACCAAGGTGCAGTAAAAATCGATGGTGAAAAAGTCGAAAATCCAAAGTTAGAAATTGCCGCAGGTTCAACACATGTTTATCAAGTTGGGAAACGTAAATTTGCACGGGTGAAAATTGTTGGTGTGTAATTATTGAAATTTACGAAACGCAGGTTTGATTTTTAGATTGAATCTGCATATATCAGGAGAAAAACGGTGGAACAAATTATTCCCATTATTCAAATTTACAAATTATTAGAATTTTTCCGTGAGTTTTTAAAAAAATGGAATCGTCAATTTTCTTTAGTTAGAGGTAATGAAGGAGAAGAGTTATTCTCAGGAATTCGATTGGCACAAAAATCCATAATGATGACAACCTTTTCGAATGATATGCCTACTGCTAGATATATCGACTTGCTATTAAGTGCGTTAGACAGAGGCGTAACCGTCACAAGGGTTATTCCTAAAAGTATTGAAAATGAAAAATTTGACTGGTTAACAAAATTTAAAGATAAACCTCTTTACACAGAAACGATTACTGATCAAAAACTTCCATTTGATATTTATATTTTTGATGGAAAAACAACGAGACTCTATTTTCCAGTTGATACACAACAAGATTGTTTTAAGGACGGTTTAGAGCTTGTTGATCAAGAAGTCTCAACAATGTTTCAAACTGCACTTCAAAGAATAATCATTGGGCGAACTTCGTAGATATTGTCGCAAATACTCGTACAACGAAAAAACGTGGCAGAAAAACAGTGATGTTAATTTTTAGAGTTTAAGAGTATGCAACAAAATACATTTAACAATGTTCAAGCGTTTTAGAGAACTTATGACAATTCTTACAGCACAAACTGAAACCGAAATCGCAGCTTGTTTTTCTGCCTTTCACGAATTACGTCCGCATCTTGAAAAATCACAATTTGTTGAACGAGTGCAACGCCAAATGAATAATCACGGTTACGTTCTCGTTTATATTCGCGCCGAAAATCAAGTTGTTGCCGCAGCGGGTTATCGTGTGGCGGAATTTTTGGCGTGGGGAAAAACGTTTTATGTAGATGATTTGATAACGATAAGTTCGGCACGAAAATGCGGTCATGGTGGAAAATTGCTGGATTGGCTAATCGAAAAAGCGAATGAGTTATCGTGTAATCAATTTCATCTGGATTCGAGCGTACAAAGACACGATGCACATAGGCTTTATTTAAATCGCAAATTACAAATTAGCTCACATCATTTTTCTAAAGAACTTGTTTGAATTTAACTAGTCGTTGTTGAATTTCCGCGATTCGCAACATGTTTATCAAGTTGGGAAACGGAAGTTTGCACGAATTACTGTTACAGCTATTACATGAACCAACTTGAAAACTTAAAAGCCCAAGGCTTATACCGAACACGACGAATTATTGACGATAAAAGTGTCATCAATTTTTGCAGTAACGATTATTTAGGCTTAGCCAAAAATGAAACTGTTATTGCGGCATTCAAACATGCCGCTGACCTTTACGGCGTAGGCAGTGGCAGCGCACATTTAATTTGTGGACACACGAAAGCACATCATTTACTTGAAGAAGAACTTGCCGAATTCGCAGGACGCGAACGAGCGTTACTTTTTTCAACTGGTTTCATGGCAAATGTCGGCACAATTAACGCACTCGTTGGACGTGGTGACAGCGTTTTTGAAGATAAACTCAATCACGCTTCGTTGCTTGATGGCGGTTTATCTTCAGGCGCAAATTTCAAACGTTATCCGCACGCTGATTTGACGCAACTTGAAAAATTATTAAACAAAACCTGTGGTGAAAAATTGATTGTCACGGATGGCGTTTTTAGCATGGACGGCGACGTTGCGCCGCTGCGCGAATTAGCAGAATTTGCCAAACAATATCATGCTCAGTTAATGGTCGATGACGCGCACGGTTTTGGTGTTTTAGGTAAAACGGGGGGCGGTTTAATTGAAGAATTGGATTTAACACCTAATGACGTGCCGATTTTAATGGGAACACTTGGCAAAGCGTTTGGGACATTTGGGGCATTTATTGCAGGTTCAGAAACGTTAATCGAAACCTTAATCCAATCAGCTCGAACGTATATTTACACAACGGCATTGCCACCTGCCGTAGCAGAAGCAACTCGTGCAAGTTTGAAAATTATCATTGCTGAAACGTGGCGACGTGAAAAGTTACAAGCGTTAATTTCGCAATTTAAAGCAGGTGCAGCACAGTTAAATTTGCCACTCATGCCATCTCATTCACCAATTCAACCCATTCTCATTGGCGACAGTTTTCGCACCACGCAACTTAGTCAGCAACTTTTAGATGCGGGTTTTTTAGTGAGTGCCATTCGTCCACCAACTGTCCAAAAAAATAAAGCCCGTTTGCGAATTACGTTGTCGGCGTTGCATGACTTTGATGACGTGGCGCGATTACTTGAAACGCTAGACCGCTTGAACGGTTCTACCTAATTTCAATCAATCGCAAAGTAGCAAGATAGCTATATTCATCAAGTTTTCTTGGCGCGTTATCGTCAAGTAAAAATCAAAATCAAAACAACGAATTTATTTCTTAATCGTAATTTTTATTTTAGAAAACGCCATTTGAAACGATAAGTGTTACAGCTGCGTGTAATCTTACCCAGCAAGAAAAGTAGACAATACTGATTCGAAACATTTTGGAGGTTTCACATGGCAATGGTCATAAATACAAATTTAAGTTCAATTAACGGGCAGAAAAATTTAAGCGGCTCTGGTAGTTCGCTTTCAACTTCAATGCAACGCTTGTCTTCGGGGTTGCGTATCAATAATGCGAAAGACGATGCGGCAGGGCTTGCTATCGCTAATCGCATGAGTTCACAAATTAACGGCATGAGCATTGCCGTTCGAAATGCTAATGACGGGATTTCACTCACACAAACTGCTGAGGGCGCACTCGGTTCGCTTACCGATACGTTGCAAAGAATGCGTGACTTGGCAGTTCAATCTTCAAGTAACGCAGGCGTTTCAGCAACGGATAGAGAAAAATTACAAACGGAATTTCGCGCATTAAGTGACGAGTTAATTCGTATCACAAACAATAGTGAATTCAATGGTAAAAAAATTCTCAATGGCGACTTGGCAGGTGGATTAAGCATTCAAGTAGGTGCAAATACAGATAGTAACAATCGAATAAACGTTACTGTTTCAAATATGGCAACGTTGCTTTCACCTGTAACAAAAGACTCTTTGAATCCTAAAAATGAATCAGTTGATGCAACGTTTTTTGCGGCAACTGTTTCAAATGCGTCAAATACTATTGTTGCCGATCCGCAATTGCAAGCAGCTAATCAAGCCGCCGCATTGGCAAATGCCGCAGTCGTTGCAGCAACGTTAGCCGCGCGATCTCCTACTGATTTAGCGTTGGCAAAAGCTGCATCCGCAGCAAATCTTGCAGCAGCAAATGCTCTTTCAAATTCGTCTACTAATATCCTCGCAACGACTGTTGCAAATCAGGCAAGTAATTTAGTTGATAACGCATTTGTCGATGGTGTCACAACAGCAAACAGTCAAAACGTTGCAAATGCGACATCTATTGGTGTAACCGATGCCAACGTCCAAGCAGGTACAAGTACAGATGCAGCACAAGCTGCGGCACTTTTAACAACAGCAAAACAGCTTGCGGCCTCCACTGCAAAAGATGTTGAGTTTGCGGGAAGGAATTTGTTTGAAATCACGATGAATTCAATTACGGGCGATTCGTTAGCCGTTCCTGATTCTAGCGTGACAGGCGTTACCAGCATTTTGAATTCAGCGGTGGCAATTGCTGAAAAAGGTTCATTTAAAGCGGATCGCGTAGCACAAAAAGCTATGGCTGCTTTAGATATTGCAAGAGCAGTGGCTGGTGCATCGTATGTGAACGATCCATTAGCGACGACAACGGCAAACGAAGTGGGTAAAAAATCGTTTATTGCTAATTACAAAATTGCACAAGAAGCCTCTGCAAAAGCGGATGCGATTGCCGCAGATTATGCGTTGTCAGCAATCAATCATATTGATGCCGCTATTGCAGCAATTGATACCGAGCGTTCAAATTTGGGGTCAACACAAAATCGTTTTGATACCACCATTTCGAATTTACGCAACGGTATTGAAAACCAATCGGCGGCAAAATCTCGCATTGTTGACGCTGATTTTGCACAAGAGACCGCGAATTTGAGTCGCGCTCAAATTTTGCAACAAGCTGGTACGGCAATGCTCGCGCAAGCAAATCAGTCTGGACAAGGCGTTTTAACACTGCTTCGTTAAAGTACAAAAGACCTTATGACAGAATAGATTTTGTTGTCAGGTTTTTAACATTCAACATCGCATAAAGAAAAAATTAAAGTAACTAAAAAATGCGCCGATAACTCGCTTGAGTTTCGAAATCTACAAACTTTTTTGCGATATAAAAACTTTTTGTTGTTTTAATTTAATTTACTTTTGAGCAATTTCGCTCGATAGGCTTTTGGAGAAATATCATGGCACTCGTAATCAACACAAACCTTGGTTCAATCAATGGTCAAAAAAATCTAGCTGGTTCAGCAACAGGTCTTGCAACTTCAATGCAACGTTTGTCTTCTGGCGTTCGTGTTAACAATGCAAAAGACGACGCAGCAGGTCTTGCTATTGCTGATCGTATGAGTTCACAAATTCGCGGTATGACAGTTGCTGTGCGTAATGCAAATGACGGTATCTCATTAACTCAAACTGCTGAGGGTGCATTAGGTTCATTGACCGACACGTTGCAACGTATGCGTGACCTAGCTGTTCAATCATCAAGCAACGCAGGTGTTTCAGCTTCTGACCGCGCTAAAATGGACACCGAATTCAAAGCATTACAAGATGAGCTAATTCGTGTTACTCAAAACAGTGAATTTAACGGTAAAAAAATCTTAAATGGCGACTTAGCAGGTGGTTTAAGTATTCAAGTTGGTGCAACCACTGATACAAACAGCCGTATTAACGTAGCTGTTTCTAACATGACTAATTTATTGACTCCTGTTACCAAAGGGACTTTAGCGCCACAAAATCAAGCAATTGATTCAACATTGGCTTCAACAGTTACTAATTTAGCGGCAGGTGTAACAGCTGCTCAAGATCCACAATTATTAGCGGCAAATGATGCGGCAAAAGCAGCAAATGCGGCGGTTGTTGCAGCAAAAGCAGCTGCAGCTGCTCCAACTGACGTAGCGTTAGCAAAAGCAGCTTCTGCTGCAAATTTAGCAGCGGCTAATTTGATTTCTGCTTCATCTACTAACATTGCTGGAACAACTGCGACTAACTTAGCAGCTGGTTTAGTTTCGGACGCATTTAATAATGCAGTGACTGCAGCAACTAGTTCTAACGTAGCTGCAGCAACTGCAATTGCAACAACTGATGCAACTGTTCAAGCTGGAACGTCAACAGATGCAGCGCAATCAGCTTCATTGTTAACAACTGCAACACAATTAGCAGCAGCAGCAGCAGCAGACGTAACATCAGCAGGTCAAAATGCTTATGCTGTGACATTGAATACATTGACTGGTGATACATTAACAACACCTGCAACTACCTTAGATGCAACAACAGGCAAACTTGCAACTTCTAACACGCTTAATGATGCAATTAACAGAGCAACTCCAGGCACATTCTTAGGTGATAGAGAAGCACAAAAATCGTTAGCAGGATTGCAAATTGCTAAAGCTATTGCTGGCGCATCTTATGTTAATGATCCATTAGCAACAACAACTGCAAATGAAACTGGTAAAGCTTCTTTCATCAATAACAGTAAATTGGTTGTTGATGCTTCTGTAAAAGCAGATGCCGTTGCAACTGACTACGCATTGTCTGCAATTAACTATATCGACGCAGCAATTGCTTCAATCGATACAGAACGCTCAAACTTGGGTTCAACACAAAATCGTTTCACAACAACGATTTCAAACTTGCAAAATGGTGTTGAAAACCAATCAGCTGCTAGATCACGCATTATGGATGCTGATTTTGCTGCTGAAACAGCAAACTTGAGCAAAGGTCAAATCTTGCAACAAGCTGGTACTGCAATGCTTGCACAAGCAAATCAATCAGGTCAAAGCGTACTGACTTTATTGAGATAAGGTTCTATACTTCTAAGCAGGGGTTGGTTTTTACTAGCTCAGGCAAATAAAGAATTAGGTTCCTAATCAAATCTGCGTGAGACCTTACTGGTTCTCACGCAAGATGCAAAAAAATAGAGGGTGTCATGAGCGATATAAATTTAAATATAACGCCTACTACTATTCCAGCTTCAACGAGAAGCCAGTCATCTGGTGTGGCAGGCGAATCAGTACAATCTGCTATTTCGGCAGTCCGTGTGGCTGATGTTTCAACTACAACCTTAACAGCAAATGCGACGAGGGATGTGGCTAAGCAGCAACAGCTAACGACGGAAGGAGTTAAAGCCGCTGCAGCGGTAGGTGATAACGTGCTTAAAACAATCAACAAGGATTTGCAATTCCAAGTCGATGATGCAACGAAGCAGGTTGTTGTAAAAATTGTCAACAGTAAAACGGGAGAAGTGATTCGTCAAATTCCCTCTGTTGAAATACTCGACTTTATTCGAGTAATGAAAGAGCAAGAAGCGAATGCTGGTAGGCTCTATCAGGATAAAGCGTAATTTTATTTTTGAGATTGGAGGCAGAAAATGGCCATAACAAGTGCAGTAGGTATTGGTAGTGGTATCGATATTAACGGAACCGTTAGTAGTTTAACGGCAGCGGAAGGGAAGCCACAACTTGATGCAATTGCGGCAAAGACAACTATCTCTCAATCCAAACTCAGTGGACTAGGCACTTTAAAAGGTGCCTTATCTTCTTTTCAGAATGCAGTTAAACAGCTTGATCAAAGTACGACGTTTCAGTCACAACAAATAACATCAAGCGATGAGAAAATTTTAAAAGTAACAGTAGATCCCTCGTCTACGGCAGCGGCACATACAATTAAAGTTGTGGCATTAGCTAAAGCACAGAAATCTGTGTCAAGTGCAGAATTTAAAACGGGTGATGTTGTTTCTGAAGGTGTTCTTATCTTCAATGACAGCAAAGGCGAACCTAAATTCTCAGCTATTGTTACTAAAGGAGTCAATGACTCGCTCACAGGTTTGCGTGACGCAATTAACAGCGCAAAAGGAAATAATACGGTTGTTGCAAGTGTCGTAAATGTTGATTCAAAAACATCACCAGGAACAACGGTTGCGAAATTAGTATTAACAGCAAAAACACCAGGTAGTGCAAATTCATTTTCAATTGATGCCTCAATTGGTGATGCGCGATTTAATTTAAATAACGTTACAACACCTGCAAACTACGCGACGACTGACGCGACCGATGCCAGTGTCATTATTGATCCACAATCCGTTGGCGCAACTGCACAGCGTTCTGTTGCAAGTTTAGAATTTACAGGTACAGATGTTGTTGCACCAGGAATTCTTTCTTTTAAAGATTCGGCAGGAAATGAAAAATTTTCAGTCAATATCGTTAAAGGAGGCAATGATAAAATTTTTGCCGCCATGGATGCTATTAACACTGCCCAAGGTAACGACAGTGTTATTGCGAGTGTTATCAATGTTGAATCAAAAATAAATCCAGGCACAAGCGTTTCAAAATTAGTTTTTACTGCAAAACAACCAGGTTTAGACAATAAATTTTCAATTGATGCGTCTAAAGGAGATGTTCGCTTAACTCTTGATTCATCTCCAGCGAACGCGCAACAATCTATTTCAACAAAAGAATTTACCGATACAACTCAAGTTGCACCTGGAACGTTAACGTTCAAAGACACAACGGGGACGGCGAAGTTTTCCGTGGATATTACCGCTGATATGACGAAAACGTTTGATCCAAGCGGCAATGAGATTCCTGTTGATGAAAATGGTAATCTTGTCATCCCAACTGATGAAAATGGCAATCCCGTTGCGACTACGACGCAAACTGTCAAAGGTAATAATACTTTAGAAGATTTAAAAAATGCGATTAACTACAATCCAGAAAATAAATTAGTTGTTGCAAGTATTCTTAGCACAACATCTCCTGCGACAACAAGTGATACGGGAGAGATTGACGAAAATGGTAATCCGATAACAGTCACAACCCCTGGTGTTACAGCGTCAAAACTCGTTTTGACAGCGTTAAATGCGGGTTCTGATAAAGGATTTTCTATTGACGGAAGTGCTGGAGATACGAGTTTTACTCTTGACGCAGTTAACGCGCCTGATAATTTTACTAATACGACAACTGTTGCGAAGTTCGATACGACCGAAGCGACTAATCCCAATGATGGCGGGCAAGTTGTAACGCGTAGTTCAAACACAATTAGCGATGCAATTCCTGGCGTGTCATTAAATTTGGTTGCGACAGGTTCTGTAGATATTAATGTTCAACAAGACCAAACAAGTATTTCTAAGCCAATTACTTCGTTTGTTGACGCTTACAACACATTAAATAAATCGTTACAGCAATTGACAAATTATGTGGGTCCTGGAGATAGCTCTAATGGACCATTGCTTGGAGATTCAGTTGTTCAAACGGTCATCAATCAGGTTAAAAACGTTATTAACAGCAACGTTTCCTCTGCGACAGGCGATTTTAATTCGCTCAATCAGCTCGGTATAACTTTTGATAAAAAAGGTGTAATGCAGCTTGATAGCACGAAGTTGCAAGCTGCTATTTCACAAAATTTAACGTCTGTTGGTAATGTATTCGCTTCTACAAATGGTGTGGCAACACAATTAAACACGAAACTTACTCAATTTTTGGATGCTAAAGGGGCTTTGAGTTTAGAACAAGATACGTTAAATAAAACATTGACGGATTTGACAACACAAAAAGCTAATGTGCAGAAACGTTTAGATGCAACACAAAAGAGTTTACTTGCCCAATTTACAGCAATGGACGCTGCCGTTGCCCAATTTAAGAATACGGGTTCATATTTAACTCAAGCATTTGCAACGAAAACCAACTAATTAACACAAAATTTTAAGAGTACGTTATGGCCGCAGTAATGAATAACAGACGCTATGCAAATCAATATGCGTCTGTACATACAGAAAGTATTGTCGAAGAATCGACACCTCATGCGTTAATCCAAATGCTAATGGGCGGTTTTTTGATGCAGGTTAACGCGGCAAAAGGTGCGATTGCCCAAAATAATTGGGAAGCAAAAAGCACACACATCTCAAGAGCAATTTCAATTATCGGCGGTTTGATTGATGGTCTTGATATGGAACGTGGTGGCTCAATTGCTGAAAATTTGACCCGCCTTTACGAATATATTAACGCAAAATTATTTCAAGCCAGTGCTGAGAATAGCCTTGAAATTTTAGATGAAGTCAGTGATTTAATGCGCTCTGTCAAAGAAGCCTGGGATGCAATTCCCGAAGAGCATCGTTAAAATGAGTTCGTTGCTACAAGAGTTAAATGAATTTTCGCTGAAAATTACTGAACTAATTGATTTAAATGATTGGGAGCAGCTTTGCGAGATCTTAACTCAAAGACAGGCGCGTTTGAGTCTACTTGCGAACACGCAATTGTCTTTAGAAGAACAAAGTGTTTTAGAATCGATTCAAGCGATGGATAAATTATTCATTGAATCGATTCAACTCAAAAAAATGGCGTTATTGAAAGATTTTCAAACTGTAGCGCAAGGTCAAAAAAGTATTAAAGCCTATTACGCTACCGCCACAAACTAACAGATGGTTTAATTCCTGTTTGGTTTTCTTTTTGTTCAATTGGTGTCAATGGTTTTGGTTGCAACCATGAATTCACTTCTACAATGTTTTCTTCTGTAATCATCCCCACTGAACGCATAAACCGCGCTCTATTCTTGATATACGCATATTTTGCTTGTGATAATTCACGTTTTGCTTTGAATTCTTCTTGTTGTGCATTCAAGATGTCTGTCATTGTTACCACACCTTTAGCAAAACCTTTTTCTGTTGCTTCGAGTGATTTGGCTGCTGACGCAACCGCTTTTTGAGAGGCTTCAATTCGGCGCACACTTGCGTTAGAACTCAAAAATGAATCACTGGTTTCTTTCACCAACTCACGAATCTTTGCCTCATTCTCATTTTTGGCAAGTGCTAAACGATGCTCTGATTCAAACAATTGATGGATACTCACGCCCCCATCAAAAATAGGTACAGATACATTGATTGCCCCAACTTGTGTGGAATAATTAGTTCCAAGATTTGAGCTTTGATAACCCGTATTGGTATCGTAATAATTCAACTGTAAATCAACTTGAGGTAAAAACTTCGATTTTTGAACAGTCACACCGTTAGCGGCGGCTTCAATGGCTTTTAATTGTGCTGCTAAACTGGGGTTTTCACTTTTAGCAACTTCTAGCCAATTCTCAAGATTTCCATCAAGGGGGTTGTAATTGACGTTATCGCGTAATTTATACAAATCCGAAAATGGCGTATTTGTAAGTTCTTTTAAGGCTTCTTTTGCTGTGACAACAATGGTCTCAGCTTCAATTTCAGAGGCTTTAAGTTGATCTAATCTTGCTTCGACTGTGTACACATCAGTGATTTTAACTAGCTGTTTGCTAAATTGTTTTTGGGTTTGTTCTAAGCGTTTTGCCATCGCATTTTTTTCTGTTTGATAAAAATACAATTGGTCTTCTGCTTCCAAAACGGCGAAGTATTTTTCGATTACTTTGTGCATTAAAGTGTGTTGCGCTGCAAGGTTAGCTGCTGCATATTGCTCTTCAACTGAGTTTGCTTTGCGCCAATTCCAAAATTTTGCAAAGTCAAACACGGTTTGGTTTAAAGAAACGTAGTAACGAGTACCGTTGTAGTTGCTAGGATTTGGTGCTGTTTTTGTCGATGGGTGTCCGTTATCTTGGCTATTTTTCGACCAGTTCGCACTTCCGCTAATTTGTGGCAGCATTTGTCCTAATGCTTCTTGGGCTTGCTCTTTTCCTATTTCTACATTTATTGCAGCCGCTTGTGATTCTGGATCGGCTTCTAAGGCTTGATGATAAATTGTCATCAAATCTTCACTGTAGGCATTTGGAGCTTGCGCCAAAATCATGCAAGCCACTAACTGTTTTAATTTGAATTTTTTCATACTCAGTCTTCAATAAAGGCGCGGGCAAAAGCGTTTGTAATAGGCTGCATTAAGTATTCAAATACTGTGCGTTCGCCTGTGTTGATTAGTACGTCAGCTGGCATACCTGGTAACAATTCTAAATTACCCAATTTTGCATAACTGTCTGGAGTAAGTTCGATTTTTGCTGTGTAATAAGGTTGTCCCGTGCGTTCATCGGTGATTCTATCAGCAGATAAACCAATCAATGTTCCCATCGTTTTAGGTGTTACAGCTTGTTTGAATGCGCTGAAACGAACTTCTGCAACTAAACCAACGTGAACGCGGTCAATATCAATTGGTGAGACTCGCGCTTCCACAACTAATTCTTCACCTTGCGGAACAATGTCTAAAATCGGTCTACCTGGTGTGATAACGCTACCAATGTTATGCACAGACATTCCCATTACTCGACCTGCAGCAGGGGCTTTAATTTGAATACGATTAACCTTGTCATTCGTTGCGCTGTAACGTTGATTGACATCATAAAGCTGCGCTTGAACTTCGCTTAACTTATCTGCAACTTCTTCTTGGAATTGTTTTTGAATTTGCAAAATTTGCAATCGTGTTTCACCAATTTGCATTTCGCTACTTGCAATTTCTGAGGTAAGCGACGCAATTTCTCCCGTTGTTGCTGTCAAACTACGTTCCATATCACGATAACGTTGTTTGTCTGCAAAGCCTTCATCAAGTAAATCTTTCAAATCTTTCGATTCTTCAGAATAAGAGGTGCTTAAACGTTGCTTGCTAGTTTTTTGACCTTGCAAACCTTGAATGCGCGAACCTAATTGACTAATACGCTGATTTAAAACGGAAACTTCGCCGTCATGTGCGTTTTTACGCGCGGTGAAAACTTGATTCTCGCTTTGACGCGCTTCAACAATACGCGGGTCGCTTAGATTGTGTAAATCTGGCGGATAAACCACCGAATTTAAACGATCACGTTCAGCTGTTAAACGTGCGACTTGTGCAGATAACGTGATTTGTTGACCGCGCAAAATTTCGAGTTGCGCCTTAATGTCAGTTCCATCCAAAATTAAAAGCACATCACCTTCATTGACAACGTCACCATCTTTGGCAATCAATTCTTTAACAATTCCGCCATCCAAATGCTGAACTGTTTTACTGTGTGATTTGACCGTCACAAAACCTGGCGCAGCAGCTGAACTCGCAATCGGCGCAACATAACTCCAAGTACCCAAAACGCCCACAGTGCTAATTAAAACTGCCATACCGATTGCACGAATTGGCATATCGTTCGTAACTAGCGAGACATCCAATTCCTTTTTTGGCTCGTCTTTTTTTAACTGATCAGGATGAATTTTTGCTGTTTCTACTTTCATAATTTTTTGCCGCCTTAGTTAGCAATTGCAGCCGATTGAGCGGCTTGTGCTTGTGCTTGCTGTTGTTGCAAGTGCGCGATAACTTGTTCTTTTGGTCCATAAACAGACACTAACCCGTCATTTAAAATGAGCAGTTTATCGACATTTGCTAACACATTGTTTCTGTGCGTAATCACGATAACGGTTGCACGTTTTTGTTTTAAACGTTGAATAGCATTACCTAACGCTGCTTCGCCAACTTCGTCCAAATTTGAATTTGGTTCGTCTAAGACAACGATTTGAGGTTCGCCATATAATGCACGCGCTAAACCTACACGTTGACGTTGACCACCTGATAAATTGCCGCCTGTTGCACCAATCATCGTGTCGTAGCCTTCAGGTAAATGCAAAATTAAATCGTGAACGTCTGCCATTTTCGCTGCATTAACCACTTTTTCAGGGTCAATTTCACCAAAACGTGCGATGTTTTCGCTGATTGTGCCTTCAAATAATTCGATGTCTTGTGGTAGATAACCAATGTGAGGACCTAAGTCATTACGATCCCATGTGAAAACGTCTGCACCATCCAAGCGAATTTTGCCTTGATTGCAAGGCCAAATACCAAGTAAAGCCCGCGCAAAAGTTGATTTCCCCGCGCCGCTAGGACCAATGACACCAACGACATCACCTTTGCTAATAGTTAAAGTTAAGCCTTTTAAAACGGCCGATTTCGCACCAGGTGGGGCAACAACGGCTGATTCAAATTGGAAAGTGCCTTCTGGTGCAGGCAATGTCATCCGTTCTGGATCAGCTGGAATTTGTAACAACATTTCGTTTAAACGTGAATACTGACCACGAGCCGCAATAAAGCCTTTCCAAGAACCAATGACGATGTCGATAGGTGCTAACGCTCTACCTAATAAAACTGAACCACCAATCATTAAGCCTGAGGTGATTTCGTTTTCGATAACCAAATAAGCACCGATTGCAAGAATGAGAGACTGTGAAGATAAACGAATCAATTTTGACGTTGCACTAATTAAACCTGCACGAGAACTGGCCGTTGCTTGTAAAACTAGAACTTGATTTGTACCTTTTAACCAACGTTTTTGAATGTTATTTAACATCCCCATTGATTCAATAACTTCGGCGTTACGAAGATTTTTATTAACTAAACCACGTCCCGCCATCGCCAAATTATTGGCTTCCCCAAGCATTTTGCTAGTTGCTTTTTCTTGAACAATGGCAACGATGATAAGTAAAATCGCGGTAAACACAGCCATCCAGCCGTACATTGAATGAAAAACAAACATCAATGCAATGTAGATTGGCAACCAAGGCGCATCGAAAAAAGCAAATAAACCGTTACCTGTCATGAATTGACGCAAGGCGGTTAAATCGTCGAGTGGTTGTGAAGAGGCGCGTTGACCACCTGTATAAAGAGCTTGTTTATAAGCGACTTTAAATAAACGTTCATTCAATAGTGTTTCAAGGCGGGTACTAACGCGCACAAGAATTTGTGAACGAACCCATTCAAGCGTCCCCATAGTGACAAACAAAATCATCATGATTAGTGTCAGCATTACCAGCGTTGTATGGTTGCCCGTTGGTACAACGCGATCGTAAAGTTGCAACATATAAATCGTTGGAACGAGTTGCAGAATGTTAATCACCAAACTAAAACCCGCCGCAGAAATAAATGCGCCTTTGCATAATTTTAGAGCTTCTTCTAAATCAGATTTCTTGAGTGTTTTCATGTGTAAAAAGTTAGAATTTACTTATAATTGTTGTCATTATGGCATATTTTATAAGGACTTTCTATAAAAGAGGGTGCTTAGAAAATGACCGCATCGTTATCAATAATGGAGTGTGTTGCTGTTAAAACAAGGGCATTATTTAGAAAGCTAAAACCGACAGGATTACTCACTTCAAATGAAAAGGTTTCATCCATCTCAGCAATTTTGTCACCTAAAATCGTAACGGGAATTGCAATATGGTTTTGCCCTGCGTGTAAAACGATTTGCCCTTGCGTTGCAAGGTAATCTATTCCAGCAATCGCCGTGCCATCAACTGTGCGAAAATCAAACGAAATGTCATGTGTGAGCGGTTCGTTAAATGACGCTAAAAAATAATTCTCCACGCTGCCATAATTGGGTTCTAGCACATTTTTCATAACTTCGGATGCCAACGTAGGTGCGTTATAAACTGGATTCCCAAGTGTTATAAAATCAATCCAATCGGCATGCGTTGAAACGCGCGTGTCTGAGCCTAATTCACCAATTGACGAATCTATGACGCTATTTATGTCTGACAAATCGGAGCGGAAAATGAAACTTCCCACGCCTGCAATTTTATTATCAATAAATGTGCCGCCACCTGATAATCCCGCTTGTGACATCGTTTCTTCATTGCCTAAACCTAAATTGGGTAAATTTAAAAGTTGCCCAATTGCGTCATGTTGCGATGTGCCGTCATCGTAGTCGTAAAGCAGTTGTGAACCGATTTCAACGCGCGTTCCAAAAGCAGCGTTAATTTTGTCTGTTACCGCGTCGTAAGTATTTTTTCCTGAAACTAAACCGTTGTCAGAAAAACCAACTCGCGTGAAAGTTTGTCCGATTTCGTTTTTGTTGCGGTAAATTTCGTAACCAGCGGTTTGTGTCAATGGCTGCGTGAGTTTGATTAACGCTAAATCGTGGTTGTAATCGGCGGGATTATTGTCCCAAAATGGATGCGTAAAAATTTGCTCAACCGCGCCAACACTTTGACCATTTGTATTGATAACGTGAACGTTTGACACTGAAGGGTTGTCAGAAAATAAATGCGCGGCAGTTAGAATATATTGTCCACCCGCAAGCAAAACACCCGAACCGTAAGAGCGTTTGTCGCCAACTTGCTCGGTAATTTTAAAAACACCGTCTAAAAACGGTTGCCCCGAATAAACCTTTGTTAGCATTTTATTCAGTTGTTAACGTTTCACTTTCAAACAGCACATCTGACCAACCATTTTGAATAAATTGACGAATGTTTTGATGGTCGGTTGCGTCAGGATTTTGTAACACGTCAACGCGGTAATAATCGCCAAATAACGCTAACGTTTCGTTTTCGTTTAACTGATTCAATTTCGCAAATGCAAAAATTTTGCATGATCTTTCATTTTGTCCCGCTGCATTTTCAACGTTACCGTTACGAAATGCGGTTGGTGTGTAAATGTAATTTTCAGTAATAACGGCAATGGTGTCAGCAAAATTAACAGGTTCTCCTGCTTTTACTTTTGTTAAAAAATCATTCAATAACATAGAAAACCTCTTAACGTAATAAACCAGAAACATCTTTGAAATCAGGATGTGCAGCGTCGCGCAACCATTCGAATAACACGGATTCGTAATTGGTGATAATCACATTTTGTGCTTGCAAACGTTGCAACGCATAGAATTTATGTTCGGCTTTGCGTGAACAAATCGCGTCTTCGACAACGTGAACTTGATAATCGTGTGCGGCTAAATCTAACGCCGTTTGCAAAACACAAACGTGCGCTTCTTGTCCGACTAAAATGATTTGTTTGCGCTCGGTATTTTCTAACGCAGGCATAAAACCGCTTGCGCCGTAACAAGAAAAAGACGTTTTTTCAAAAATTGGCGCGTTATTAGGCAATGCGTCTTGCACTGATTTTTCAGTCGCGCCTAAACCTTGAGGATATTGCTCGGTAACTAAAACTGGAATGGTTAATTTTTGCGCGGCTTCGAGCAAACTTACGGTATTTTCGTGCATGGCTTGCGCGTCATTTTCTGGCATGACAGCAGATAATTTGCCTTGCATATCAATGATAACTAACACGCTGTCTAAATTTTTCAATAGGGTAGGATTTGTGTTCATAAATTCTCCAACATTTGGTTACAAAAAAACCGCCCGTCATTTCACATTCGGGGCGGTTTTGGATTTTGTTAATTTTTACGCTTTAACAGTTTCAATAATTTTGTTGAACGCATCGATACGCGCTTTGCCTGTGTTGACTAAATCAACTGCAATTTCGATGAGTAAATCTGTCAAGCCTGGAATTTTATAAACTTGCAAACCTAAATAAGCTACCGCTGGCACAGCGATAATTGCACCGATAATGCCGCCTAAACCAACAATTGATAACACTTTAATGAGCATCACAACTGCATCGAGTGGCAATAAAATGAGCGCGAAAGTGTAAGCAAGCACCATGAAGGTGAATAAAACGAAAATAACAAATTGAAACAATCGGATTAAAGCGACGTTAACTTTGACTTTGTTCATGTGATTTAAATTTTCCTAATTTGGGCAGTGAAGCGTTTTTATTATTGTGTGAAAAATCGCCTCACGGCGACTTTTGTGCGCTAAGTTTAATTCATTTCATCTTTAAATGGTATAACGCCGAAATATCACAATCACTAAAACCTTCTGCAATTAACGTTTCATAATCCAAACGTGTTTGTGTGGTGAGTGGTAAATTTATGCCCGCTTTTTCACCCATTTGTTCACAGATTTTCAAATCTTTGTGATGCAGCTCAAGTTTAAAACCCGCAGGATACAAACCTTGTGTCATGCTCATACCGCGATGTTGCAAAAACCAATTTCCAGCCGCACCACCTGAAATGACATCAATAATTTTTTCCATCGGCAAACTTTGCGTTTTGGCGAACGCTAAGGCTTCCGTTACAGCTTGATTGATTCCCGCTGCCATAATTTGGTTCACGGCTTTCGTTGCTTGCCCAGACCCCGTTTCGCCAACGTGAACGATGCGATTTGCTATCGATGCTAAAACAGGATGCACTTTTTCTAATACACGTTCATTTCCCCCAACCATCATGGCAAGCGTGCCATTTTTTGCGCCTTCCACACCACCTGAAACAGGGGCATCGAGAAAATCAACATCTTTGCACGCCAATATCGCGGCGGCTTGTCTTGCTGTGTGAGAACTTACCGTAGACATATCAATAACAATCGTATTCGGCAAAACGGTTCGGCTAATTGCTTCGATTACCTCTAAAACATCTTCGTCACGCGAAACACATAAACAAATGACGTTCACTTGCGCGGCAAGTTCTTCAATTGAAAGCGCGTGTGAAACGTTGAGTTCCTGAGCGAGCGTTTGTGCTTTTTCAGTGGTTCGATTGTAAATGGTGGTTAAAAAATTGGCGTTGGCTAAATTTTTTGCCATGCCAACCCCCATTGTTCCTAAACCAATCATGCCGACTTTAAACATTGTATCTCCTAAAGATTGAATTGAAATTTGAGTTGTTTAGCGAGTATTTTCACTCGCGTAATTAAATAAAAACCAAGAATTCAGTTGTCATCATGGTGTTATTGGGCAATAATACTCTGGTCTTCAGCCAATCGGCTGACATCATTATGGTAGTTGTATCGGTTCTCTCGCAACGATACGCTGTGAACCCCGCCAGGTACGGAAGTAAGCAACGGTAACAGCAGATTCGTGTGCCGAGATGTAGCTGGTACAATTACCACCCAAAACTCCCCCAAATACGAATATCCCGTCATGAATTATCAGGTTTTAGCTCGAAAGTGGCGACCGCATAATTTCACAGAAGTCGTCGGACAAGCTCACGTTATCACGTCACTCACCAACGCATTAAAACACCAACGTTTGCATCAAGCCTATTTATTTACAGGCACGCGCGGCGTAGGCAAAACCACGTTGGCGCGAATTTTAGCCAAAGCGATGAACTGTGAAAATCTTCAAGATTTTAATCCCTGCGGACAATGTGACATTTGCCGCGCGGTAGACGAAGGTCGTTTTTTAGATTTAATCGAAGTCGATGCCGCTTCACGCACCAAAGTCGAAGATACGCGTGATTTACTCGATAACGCACAATATGCGCCAAATCAAGGTCGTTACAAAGTTTATCTTATCGACGAAGTTCACATGCTTTCAGGGCATAGTTTTAACGCGCTGCTCAAAACTCTTGAAGAGCCGCCACCGCACGTTAAATTCCTGCTTGCCACCACTGACCCACACAAAATCCCTGTCACGGTTTTATCACGCTGTTTGCAGCTGAATTTAAAACGCCTTTTGCCGAGTGAAATCTTTACGCAAATGGGTTTTATTTTGGGGCAAGAAGGCATTGTGTTTGAACCTGATGCGCTAAAACTGATTTCCCGCGCGGCGGATGGCAGTATGCGTGATGCGTTGAGTTTGCTCGACCAAGCAATTGTGTACGGAAATGGAGCTGTAAGTAATGACGAAGTTCATGCGATGCTGGGTTCGATTGCTCAACAGCCAGTTGAATCAATTTTGCACGCTTTGTCGCAAGCCGACGCATCTGCAATTTTGAATCAAATCGATGATTTAAGTCAGCTCAGTCCCGATTTTAGTGATTTGTTGCAACAGCTTTTGCAATTTTTGCATCGTGTCGCATTGGTTCAACACGTTCCGACGACGCTGACGCATGATTTAGATGCTGAAGTTGTCGCGCATTTGGCGCAAACGATGTCGCCAGAAGATGTGCAACTTTATTATCAAATTGGTTTGCTGGGACAAAAAGATTTAGAACTTGCACCCGATCCTCGCAGCGGTTTTGAAATGGTGATGCTCAGAATGCTCACGTTTCGCCCTGTTCAAATTGGCAACGCGCAACAACCTGTGCAAGTGCAACAACCTGCACCGCAAATTCAAGCGCGTCCGCAAGTTCAAATTTCACCACCGCAAGTTGCACCGATTCAACCCTTACAATCTGCGCCGCAAGTTTCAAACGCGCCAACTTTTTCGGATAATTGGGAAACAATTTTAGCGAAGTTAAATGTTGGGCGATTTGTCAAAGAATTTGCCAAGCATTGCGTTTTAGAATCGCTTGATGATTCGGAATGTCGTTTGAATTTAGACCCTGAAAAAGCGAATTTGCTGGATAGCGATGTCACTGCAAAAATTGAAACTGCGTTGCGAGAAATGTTTAGCAAACCGCTAAAATTAACGATTGATGTAAAAGCGTTGGCAACGCACACGCCCGCGCAACAAATTATTCAAGCGCAAGAACATCGACAACAAGCTGCCGTTGAGGCAATTTATCAAGATCCGAATGTGGCGTATTTACAAAGTCATTTCGACGCGCAAGTTTTGCCCGAAACGATTGAACCGTTTTAATTTTCAACAATTTAGGAGAAAAAACACATGAAAAACGCATTAGGTAATTTGATGCAACAAGCTCAAAAAATGCAAGATGATTTAAAAGCCGTGCAAGACGAATTAGCGTTAATGCAAGTCACAGGTGAATCTGGCGGCGGTTTGGTTAGCATTGTCATGACAGGCAAACGTGAAGCACGAAAAGTGACTATCGATCCGTCACTTGTTGGCGAAGATAAAGATATGCTCGAAGATTTGGTCGCCGCTGCAATCAACGATGCCGTTCACAAAGCTGACAAAATGAAAAAAGAAAAAATGGCAAGTGTCACGGCGGGGATTCCACTGCCAGCAGGTTTTAGTTTGCCATTTTAATTCGGAGCAAAACATGAGTGATTGTTTATTTTGCAAAATGGCGAAGGGTGAAATTACGCCAAGTATTGTGTTTGAAGATGACGACTTTTTGGCGTTCAACGATATTGCGCCACAAGCCCCGATTCATATTTTGATTATTCCCAAAAAACACATTTCAACTTTGAATGAGACTGACGATACACTGTTGTTAGGTAAGCTCATGCAAACTGCCGCAAAACTTGCTAGAGAATTAGGCGTTGCTGACGCGGGTTATC
>JAQTOT010000150.1 GCA_028713145.1 Methylococcales bacterium | reverse complement strand
AACTTAACACGGCAAAAAGATATTTTCGCGGCAATTCGTAAAAACGATATTTTATTGCATCAACCTTTTGAATCCTTTGCACCCGTGATTGATTTTTTGCGTCAAGCCTCGGTTGATCCTGACGTGCTTGCAATTAAACAAACGCTTTATCGCACAGGCTCGGATTCGCCAATTGTAAATGCGTTAGTCAAAGCGGCGCGAAATGGCAAAGTTGTAACGGTGGTCATTGAACTTCGTGCGCGTTTTGATGAAAAAGCGAATATCGATTTAGCGTCAAAATTGCAAGAGGCAGCGGTTCACGTTGTTTATGGGGTTGTTGGCTATAAAACGCACGCCAAAATGTGTTTAGTGTTGCGCCGCGAAGGCAAGCAAATTCGCAACTACGTTCATTTAGGTACAGGAAATTACCACCCCAAAACCGCGTTTTTCTATACCGATTACGGGCTTTTTTCGAGTGACAAAGAATTAGGTGAAGATGTGCGGCGCGTGTTTACGCAATTAACCAGTTTGGGCAAAGTGACTAAACTGAATAAATTGCTGCAATCACCCTTCACGTTGCATAGCGGTTTGATGGAAAAAATTGAGCGCGAAATTCGGCATGCAAAAGCAGGTAAGCCAGCAAAAATTACCATTCAAGTGAATGCTGTGGTTGAACCGCAAGCGATTCAAGCCCTTTATCGAGCCTCACAAGCAGGTGTGAAAGTTCAAATGATTGTGCGCGGAATGTGTTGTTTACGCCCAGGAATTAAAGGTGTTTCAGAAAATATCGAGGTTCGCGCGATTGTTGGACGGTTTTTAGAGCATTCGCGGATTTATGCGTTTGAAAATGACGGTAATCAAGAGGTTTATGCGTCGAGCGCGGATTTAATGAATCGTAATATGTTTAAACGGGTTGAAGTGTGTTTTCCAATTGAAAATAAAAAACTTGCTGGGCGTATTTTGCGAAATCTGGATTGGTATTTAAGTGACAATTCGCAAGCATGGTTGTTGCAGTCCGATGGGACTTATCTTCGCGCTCCGCGTGAGAAAGATGTGGCAATTATTCAAGCACAAACGATGTTGTTACTAGACGCGCAATCGACGATTTAACGGAGTAAAAATGATGCACTATTTACGCGCAATGGGTGGCATTGTCGGGCGAGAATTAAGTCGATTTGTAACGCAACGGGAACGATTTATTTCAGCGTTAGTGCGTCCGTTGGTTTGGTTATTTGTGTTTGCGGCGGGTTTTCGCGCGGCATTAGGACTTGCAATTACGCCGCCTTATGAAACCTATATTTTGTACGAAGTCTATATCACACCAGGTTTGATTGGCATGATTCAACTTTTTAACGGGATGCAAAGCTCACTTTCAATGGTTTATGACCGCGAAATGGGCAGTATGCGAATTCTGCTCGTAAGCCCATTGCCTCGCTGGTTTTTATTGCTGAGTAAATTACTTGCGGGAACGGGCGTGTCGATTATTCAGGCGTATGTTTTTTTAGCCATTGCGTATGCTTACGATATTCGTCCGCCACTTGAAGGGTATTTGTGGGTGATTTTTCCGCTGATTTTATCGGGCTTGATGCTAGGGGCGTTAGGATTGTTGCTTTCGTCATTTATTAAGCAACTTGAAAATTTTGCGGGCGTGATGAATTTTGTGATTTTTCCATTGTTTTTCATGTCTACCGCGTTATATCCGTTGTGGAAAATGCAAGAATCGAGTGAGTTTTTATATTTGCTAGCGCAATATAATCCATTTTCACAAGCTGTCGAACTGATACGGTTTGCGCTTTATGGACAATTAAATTATTTCGCGCTGGCTTATACGGCTGGAGCATTCGTACTGTTTATGACGGCAGCGATTATTGGCTACAACCCGTCGAAAGGAATGATGACGCGCAAGGGTTAAGCAGGTAAAATGCGTTGGCTCTCAAATGGGCTTTAATAATAACAAATCAAAAACATAAAGTGAGGATACGACGATGAATGAAGAAAATTTGAATGTCGAAACACCAGAAACGCAAACATCGGCACCTGAAGAAACCACCCAAACTGAAACAGTTACCGCCACAACGGCGGCAGAGCCAAAAGAAAATGCGTTAGCGGGATTTTTAGGATTAAAAGACACTAACGCACCTGTTTTTTATGGGATTATTGGCGGTGTTGGCGCGATTGGTGTGACGTTGTTAGCATTAGGATTTGGCGGTAGTGATGAAATTTTGAAAAAAGCAGAATCGAAAGGTTTAGCAGCAGGGCAAAAATATACGCTAAAAAGTCCAAATGTCGTCACTGATGGTGCGGAATTGCCGACCGTTCGTCTTGTTGCAACACCTGGCGCAATTGCTGCCTTTGATGACGATGAAAATAAAACTGAAGAATGCCGTAAGTTTCCTGTCGGAACAAATGTTACTGTCTTAGATAAACAAGAGCAAAGCAGCGTTACTTATGCAAAAGTTCAAATCGATGAAGGCAGTTGCAGTGGCACAATTGGTTGGGTGTTAGGTATCAATCTTTAAGATTTTTTATAAAAAAGGTTGACGAGTTAATAAAAAATATTTATCATACTCAAATCGTTTCAAACATTGAAACGCGGGAATAGCTCAGTGGTAGAGCACAACCTTGCCAAGGTTGGGGTCGCGAGTTCGAATCTCGTTTCCCGCTCCAAATTCTAAGCCGCGAATTTCGCGGCTTTTTTGTTTATCTTCTTTCGGTTGCGTAGCAAAGCGGTTATGCAGTGGCCTGCAAAGCCATCTAGAGCGGTTCGACTCCGCTCGCAACCTCCATTGCCGATGTAGCTCAGTTGGTAGAGCAACTGATTCGTAATCAGTAGGTCGCAGGTTCGACTCCCGTCATTGGCTCCATATTCCACAAGGCTTGTAGAGCTTTTCAAAAAGTCTTTTTTTGCAATTTCAAAAAATGTCGCAATTTTGTCGCAGTTGAAAAAAACACAGACAATAAGTGGCAACAAATGACGATAAAACCGCTGTTATTTTGTATTCTTTTCGGATTTTATAATCTGACCAAAACAGCCATTATCTGAAATGCCAAAATAGGCATTGAGTATTGAATTTATCACAAATGATAAAAAGCCAATTAAAGCCAACCCGCCGCCTTTAACTTAAAAACGACTTCCGCTGACTTTTCATTATGTATTGCCACTAACCGATCAAAAGTTTTTTTGTGCATCCCTTTGGGACGGCGCGAATTGTAAAATGTGTAATCCATATCCCAGCCCAATTTAGCGCGAATAGTTCTAGCCGCCCGTGCGTCACGATGCAATTTTGATTCAAGTTCGCTTTCGTACTTCGCGTGGATGCAATGACGGCAAGCAATCTGTGGTCTATCCGTAATAAACAGAGCCACAACTCGCCTACCGCAATAATCACATTTCAACCAATAGCGATAACCACCATAGTGTAGAGCTGTCTTAGCAACACCAATCGGATACTCCTTACCATCACGTTTAAAAGTTAAAAAATCATAATCGCCAAAACCGCTAAAATCTAAATTTAGACAGCGGATGTCAATGCAATCCAATCTTGTTGTTAAAACTTGAATTCTTCTTTTCATACCAAATCATTAGGCAATTTGAGTGTGACCGACAACATCCACAACATTACTCACAACATTTGTAACATTTAAGCGGTGGTAATTCATTGGTAATTGCGTTGGTATTTTCATTGGTATTTTAATCTGTAAGCCGCATATTTACTGGTGGTAATTGGTGGTATTTTCGCCGTCTATACGAGCGGTGAAATTCACTCCATAAGCATTGCAAAAATACCACCATACGAACCGAAAAATTCACTCTCCTAAGCATGACAAAATTCAATGCAACGTCCCTTTTTTGAGTAACTTAATTCGCTCTTGGGTAACTAATGCCATTTCAGCCGTTTTCGCCATATTTTTCTGATAACGCTTGTCGAGTTCTTCTTTATCGACAAAACTAATATCGCCCGTTACATCAACTTGAATTTTGGGTTTGCCAAAACCTCTATCCAGTAAGCTATTTGCGGCGGCAAGTCTTACATTTTCTGGTGTTTTAGAATCATTCATAAGCGCAACCATCACGGCTATTGCATCATCACCATATTGAGCGGCTTTTTCATTGATCGTTTGAGTTAATAGCGTTTTTGCGGCAGTTGGTCTACCCGCGCCAGCTCTTTTACCACCGTGCATTTTTGTTCTCCTTAAACTTGATTGTTTGCTTGATTTTCAAATCGGGGCGTACTCGTTACTGGGTTTGTTCAATCAAAAACATCTTTTGGGCTGCATTCAATATCAACCTTGTACCGTTTCAAATCACCTTGAGCATTGTTGATGGCTGTTTCTGCACGTTGAATTGAACCTACCACCGCCGCACCAGCTTTCATGTCTTGGAACAACGGATTTAACTTTGCAAACTTATCAATCGCAACGCGGAATTCTGTTATCGCCTCTTGGTAAATGCCGATTGTCCGACCAATAATCTTAATTTTGTTCTCTTGGATACGGATTTGATTAACGGTTTTCATGCGTTGTGCTTGCCACTGCAACATCATCATTGACACGCAATCGTTATTACGCCGCTCAATACCGCATTCCCAGTCATCCGTCGTACCAATTAAGAAATCAAACGGCACATCAAACACGTTCCCAGCGGCAATAAGTAAATCTAGTGAAATATCAGGAACATCGACAGCGTTTTCCATTTTGCGGTAGACATCAACCTCAAGCCCCAATATCCCCGCCGTGACCTCTTGGCTTAACCCTGCAATCTCGCGCGATGTTCGCATTCGTTCACAAATGATTTTAAGCGTGTGGCGCGAAATAGTGAGGTTTATCGTCATTTGAATGCCTGCAATAAAAGTTGTTTAAAACAGTGCATAGTATTGATTATAGCTTGCCCAATACAGCAAAAACGTTGTGGCTTAATGGGCTGCCATTGTGTTTATCGGGGTAAGGTGTTTTAATCGTTTCAATAAATCAGCATCAATGCCGCTGTTGGCTTTCAATAGTTTGTTTTCAGTTTTGAGCTGTTTCACCCTGTCTTTCAAATAATCGAGTTCGTATTTTTTAAACTCGATAAAACAGCTCTTACACAACGTTTTCCATTTTTCAGATTCCAATACTTCAAATTCTTCGTTTCAGTCTTCACAGGTTCGTTTTGTTTTGGTCATGTTTTTTGATTTTTTCGAGTGTAAGAATTTTTTAGAAAATGTTTTTGTTAAAAAAAGTGCATAAAGTGCATAAATGATGAAGAGGTTAGTAATGGCGCGGTCTGTAGCCATGCACTTTTTTTTGCAAAAGTGAATGATGTAACATATTGATTTAGAAATGAAAAACTGATTTATGTACTTTATGCACTTTTTTTTAGAAAAACATTTTTAGAATTTTTCTAATTTTGGCGGGGGGTAGCTTTTTCTCAGCCGTATTCCGCTAATTTCTTTGAAGGATTCAAATCCGATTGACTGCATTCTCTTAGAGAAGTTGCCACGCCCTAAAACGCCTTTATAGCCGTAGTCTTGACAGAAACTCACATAATCACGATAGCAATCACTAACCGTCATGGTGTAAAAATTACCGCTCAAATTGGGTTTGATGTAATGCTCTTCAAACATCGAAACGTTGTCACATTCTTTGATAAATTGCAGTTTGAACGCTTCACACTCTGCCGAAATGAAAATGTCACGATTCTTCACCACCTCGTTTGCACCTTCAATAATCCAATTCAACACGCCTGCTTTGTCAGTCAGAATCTTTTTGTGCAAATCACGGTCAATCTTTTCGTCTGAAATCGTTACGCCAAACGGCACAAACAAGAACCATCGAAAGTAGCCCGTGGTGTGTTCAACGTTGGCGTTGTCGATTTTGTTAATGTTGAATATCAGCTTTGCATAATCGCGCATTTCAAAATTAGAACGGTAAATCTCACGCGCGGCTATTGGTTCGCCCGACGCAAGCACCTTGAACGTGTCATTTTTCAGGCTTTGCATGGATATGTCCGTGCCATAATTCACGACCTTGTTAGCGATTTTAATGCGGCAATACCCCGTGTCTTTGGTCAAGTCTTCAAGTGAGTACGAGCTAACGTTGTTGTGACCAATAACGCCCGTCAACATCTCTTGAAACACACTTTTGCCGTTACGTCCTTCGCCATAAAGCAGAAAAACTAACTCCAGTTTTAAATCTTTAACAAACAAATACCCTGCGATTTGCTGTAGCGTTCTTTGGGTGTCTTTGTCGGGTAGCACGTCGTTAAGGTAGGACAGGAATAAGTGATTTTGAGCTTGCGGGTTGTAATCAAAATCGAGCTGGTGGGTAGCAAAGTCTTTGCTTTGGAACGAGTGCAAGGTCGCGCCATATTCGCTAAATTTGAGCGTGCCATTTTGCAAATTAATCAGTGATTGCTTTTCGTAATCCAGTTGCAAGGTCGAGGCATCATGGACAAATTGCATAAACAGCTTGTTAATAAATTCAATCGAGCGGCATTCGATTTCGGGATAACCAAATTTAACAATCAGCACCTTTAATATGTGGCGCGTCGATTCGTCGTCAATCGGTTGCCAGTGCGTACCGCTGTAGATGTAAAAGCACGCATCTTTATACGTTAGATTCCAGTTGCGACTTTTTGCCGCCTCAAGGATTGCGTAGGATGCTGCTGCAATGGCGTGTTTTTGTTTTGGGTATTCGTTTTCGCCGCCGTTCCAGCCCAATTCGATGCAAACCTCTTTGATGTTCACATAGCCAATGGAATCAATAATTGCACTAATGGCGCGTGATTTTGAGGTGTTGGCTTCGGTGCAGGCGGCTTTGAAATCAACGACCGTGACAGTTTTCGAGCGGGGCTTTCTCTTCATTTCAGGCGGGATCGGTTCACCAGTTAGAAAATCATCATCTT
>JAQTOT010000007.1 GCA_028713145.1 Methylococcales bacterium | reverse complement strand
GTTGTTGCAACAACGAATTTTAGCCGCATTGAAAACGGCGAAACTTTTGCCTTGGGTTGATGACAAAAAAATTGCTGCCATTGGTTTTTGTTTTGGCGGGCTTTGTGTTTTGGATTTGGCGAGAACTTGCCCAGATGTAAAAGGTGTGGTGAGTTTTCACGGACTTTTGCATGCGCCATCAAATTTAGAAAATCCAAAAATCAGTGGGAAAGTGTTAGCGTTGCACGGTCATGACGACCCACTTGCACCGCCGTCGCAAGTTCTCGATTTTGAAACGGAAATGACTAAAGCAGGCGCAGATTGGCAATTGCACACTTACGGCAACACGGTTCATGCGTTCACAAATCCGTTAGCGAGTGATTTTGCTGCGGGTTATAAATACGATGAAAAGGTGAATCGTCGCGCGTTTCAAGCGATGGAGAATTTTTTAACCGAGGTTTTTGCGTAATTTAAAATTGCAGCAAACGGCGCAAAAAATCTTTTTCATCTTTGGTTAAACCTTCAGTTTTTTCTTTTTCCACTAATTTGTTTAACCGATTTTTACGTCCTTGCAAAATCAATTGTTTTAATCCACCTGAAAATTCGGCTTCAATTCCGTCGTCAGGAATGAGAATGGGCAACGATGCAAGCGCATTGAGCATTTTTTCTTCAGGCAAACCGCGATAATGCTCAAGTAATTGCGCGGTTGAAGTCGGTTTTTCGGTGCAAATTTTCTGCACAATTGCTTTGAAAATGTCAATTCCTGAAAATTCTAATGTTTGCCAATCAATGGGATTGGCTTCTAACTTTGCCACCAATTTTGGATTTTGCACCAACAACGCTAGCGTTAAACGTTCCATTGAATGACGGGCGTTTTTTTCTTGTTTTTGAGTTTGCTGAACTCTTGATGGCAACGGCGTTTCTTTTTCAATTTCAGGCGCAATATCAAAATGCGTTAATTCTTCCAATTTCGCCAGCATCATATTTTTAAAAAATCCGTCTGTCAGTTTGAGTAAAAACGGTTTGGCTTGACCTGCGAGTTTTGCCCGCCCTTCGATGGAATCTAAATTTAATGTTGCGGTGAAATGATTGAAAAAATAACTTGATACCATTTCAGCATTTTCAATACGTTGCAAAAAGGCTTGCGTGCCTTCTTCATGCAGTAACGAATCAGGGTCATGTGGCGAGGGCAAAATCAAAACACGCACTTGCCGATTGTCGTTAAGCACAGAAAAAACCGCGTCCATCGCTTTCCACGCTGCATTTTGCCCCGCGTTATCTCCGTCAAAACACAAAATCACTTCAGACGTTGAGCGAAACAAAAGTTGTAATTGTGTGGCGGTTAAATTCGTTCCTAGCGCGGCGACAGAATAATCAATGCCGAACTGCGCTAGCGTCACCACGTCCATATAACCTTCAACAATCAGAATTCGCGCAGGTTTGGGATTTTTTTTCAATAATTCGTATAAACCATAAACTTCGTTGCTTTTGTGAAAAAGCGGCGTTTCAGGTGAATTGAGATATTTCGGTTGCTGCGAATCGTCCAACACTCGCCCACCAAAACCAATCACATGACCGCGTTTATTGCGAATGGGAAACATGATGCGCTGACGAAAACGGTCGTAATACAGGTCATTTTTGAACGCGAGCATTCCCGCTTCGCACAATAATTCAGTATTTTTAAAATGCGGCGACAAAATTTGCCAACCGTCGGGCGCGTAGCCAATCATAAAATCACGCGCAATCACACCTGTAATGCCACGATTTTTTAAATACTCGATAGCGATTTGTTTTTGAGGATGTTTTTTGAGTTGTTGCGTGTAAAACGTGGCGATTTGAGCCATAAGTTCTTGCAGTTCAACAAGTTTATTTTTTGCTTCAGGTTCGTAGCCAGTTTGATTTTCGTAAGGAATTTCAACGCCTGCAATGGTGGCGAGTTCTTCAATCGTTTCGACAAAACTGAGGTGATTGAATTCCATCAAAAACGAAATGACGTTGCCGCCTGCGCCGCAGCCAAAACAGTGATAAAACTGCTTGTTGCGATTGACGTTAAAACTAGGGGATTTTTCGTTATGGAAAGGGCAACGGGCAGTGTAATTGGAACCCATTTTTTTTAAAGGGACGTGCGAATCGATAATATCGACAATATCAACTCGCACTAAAAGTTCATCAATAAATTGCCTTGGGATTTTACCAGCCATTTTGATGAACGCGCGGCATTGTTTTTACGCGAATGCGGCTTTGATTTTTACGCTGACAACCGACATATCGGCTCTGCCTTGCATGGGTTCTTTGAGTAACGCCATGACTTTTCCCATGTCTTTAATCGAGGTTGCGCCAGAATCGGCGACCGCTTGCGCGACCATTGCATCGATTTCAGCTTCGGTTAAAGGTTGGGGAAGAAAATCTTGAATAATAACAATTTCAGCCGCTTCGATGTCGGCTAAATCGGCGCGATTCCCTTCGGTATATTGACGAATTGATTCACGACGTTGTTTAACCATTTTGTCTAAAACGAGCAAAACGCGACCGTCATCCAGTTCAATTCTTTCGTCAACTTCGATTTGTTTTACGGCGGCAAGAATTAAACGAATTACGCCAAGACGCGCTTTATCGCCACTTTTCATGGCGACTTTCATTTCGTTTTTAATGTGTGCTAATAATTCGCTCATGAATTACAGCGCAGGACGACCGCGACGTAAGTTTTTCAACGCATAACGTTCACGCGCCAATTTTTTCAAATGACGTTTAACCGCTGCTGCGCCTTTACGTTTACGTTCTGTTGTGGGTTTTTCGTATGCTTCACGACGACGTACTTCTGCTAAAACACCTGCTTTTTCACAAGCGCGTTTGAATCTGCGAATAGCAATATCGAATGGTTCGTTTTCTTTAAGTTTTACTGATGGCATTTAAAAATTCCAATTAAGTGATGTTTATAAAAAAGGTTCGGCGGCTTGTTGCTGCCTAAAATGAACACGCGATTATACCGTTACTTGCTTATTTTTCAAAAGCGTATTGTGCATTTCATTGTGTGAATTTAGGTTGAAAAAAGCGATAAGAAAAATAAATTGCTAAAATGAACAGCAACCAGCTCGCAACGAGTAAGCCAATTACGCCGTCGTAATGGCTGATTAGAAAAGCGTAAGGCGAGTTGAAGTCAGCATAAAACGCAGATTTACTCATTCGAATTAACGTTACCCAACCCGTGTGACAGCCGATGCAAACGGCTAAATTTATGTCATTACGCGAACGCAACACGCCTAAAAATAAACCGACTGAACATAATGCTAAAAATGCTGTCCATTCTTGTAGCACAAATACGTTGTGATACGCCTCGCCAAGCAATTCGAAGCTACCGTTTAACGTCAGTGTTTCCTCTGAAACGGGCGATTTACTGTCTAAAAAATGCAAGCCTGCGTAATAAACTGAACTAATTAAAACAGCTGAAAATACGGGTAAATACTTTCGCAAACTGGTTAAAAGTAAGCCGCGAAACACCGATTCTTCAACGATGCCAATGAGTAATGCTAATCCAAAGGCAATGCCGATTTTTTTTATAATCCAGCCGAATGTCCACGCTTTAGTTAAATCGATAGAATGAATGCCCAGCACGTTTAGCGTCACAAAAACAGGCAATAAAACTAAAAAACTTAAACCAAATCCGCGCCAAAATTGCTTGAACATGATTTTAAAAGAGGTGTAACCGAGCATTTCTTTGGTTAAACCGAGCCATTTTGAAATCGGAAAAATACTGAGTAACAGCAGGATTTGCGAAAGGCGAATCATCAATTTTCGTAAAATCGTCACATCATTAAAACTAAGTGCAATCAAATAACTACTAACGCAAGCAACGCCAGTAATGCCGAGTAAAATCACAAATGGCATTAGCGCGTAAAACAAATTTTTTCTCATCCTTGAAAATCGCCCCACAACATTTGCACCGCCGATAAAGCAGCAAGTGACGCAGTTTCGGTGCGTAAAATTCTTGAACCTAATCGAACAGGAATAAAACCTGCGGCTTTAGCGATTTCGCGTTCCGCGCTAGAAAATCCACCTTCAGGCCCTGTTAATAAAGTTACAGAATTATTTTCAGGAGTAAGTTGCGCTAAATTTTGTTCTGCATACGGGTCTAAAAAAACTTTCAAACCGCTTTGCTGTGTGACCCACGAATTTAAATTTGAAATGTCGGCAAAATCAGGTAGCACTGTGCGTCCACTTTGTTCTGCGGCGTGCTGAATAATTTTTTGCCAATGTTGCCAGCGTTGAGATTTTTTTTCGTCTTTGAATTGCACCACGCAACGCTCGGTAATGAGTGGCGTAATCGATGTTACGCCAAGCTCAACCGCTTTTTGCACCGAAAAATCCATGCGGTCGCCACGCGAAATACCTAAACCTAACTGAATTTTCAAATTCGATTCCACGCTGCGGTCGATGAATTTTTCTAATTCGACACGCACAAATTTTCGACTAACTTCGAGAATCTTGCCTAAGTATTCGCCACCTTCACCGTTGAATAAAATAATTTGCGCGTCGTTTTTTAACCGTAAAACGCTTCGCGCATAATGAGCATTATCATCATCAAGTTCGAGATTTTTGCCAATTTGCAGAGCCGTATTTGTATAAAGTCTTGAAATTCGCATTTATTTACACTGCTGCAATGGTTGTGGTGTTTTTGTTTCAGATGTTGTCACAGCAGCGATTTGAGTGTTTTTTTCTTTTTTCTCATCAGGCTTGTCAGAAGCAGAACTTTCTTGTTTTGTTGCTTCAGGTTCTGGAGGTAGAGGTGGCGGAGGAAGTTGATTCATGTTTGCACTTGAACTCGATTGTGATCCTGAATTCAAAATCACTGCTCCCATTTGTTGTTTTGCGGTGTTGTCGATATTTTCAACGATTTTTGCCGCTTCTTGAGGAGCTAGATCTTGAGCTATCGATGCAATTGTATCGAAGGCAACAGGATTAGGTGTTTTTGCTCTTGCCTCGGCGGCTAATCTTTCAGTTTCGGCTTTTGCCGCCGCTTCGGCAGCTAAACGATCGGCTTCGGCTTTCGCAGCAGCCTCAGCAGCTAAACGTTCGGCTTCAGCTTTTGCCGCTGCTTCGGCAGCTAAACGATTGGCTTCAGCTTTTGCCGCTGCTTCGGCAGCTAAACGATTGGCTTCGGCTTTTGCCGCTGCTTCGGCTGCTAAACGATCGGCTTCGGCTTTCGCAGCCGCTTCAGCAGCTAATTTTTCAGCTTCGAGTTTGGCTTTTTCTTCAGCCGCTAATTTCTCTGCTTCGAGTTTGGCTTTTTCTTCAGCCGCGAGTTTTTCGGCTTCTGCTTTCGCTTTTTCAGCCGCAAGTTTTTCGGCTTCCGCTTTGGCTTTTTCAGCGGCGAGTTTTTCGGCTTCCGCTTTAGCTTTTTCAGCCGCGAGTTTTTCGGCTTCTGCTTTGGCTTTTTCAGCGGCGAGTTTTTCGGCTTCCGCTTTGGCTTTTTCAGCGGCGAGTTTTTCGGCTTCCGCTTTGGCTTTTTCAGCAGCAAGTTTTTCGGCTTCGGCTTTAGCCTTTTCCGCAGCGGCTTTTTCCGCTTCGAGCTTGTTTTTTTGTTCTTCGGCTAATTTTTCAGCAGCGGCTTTTTCCGCTTCAAGTTTGGCTTTTTGTTCTTCAGCTAATTTTTCAGCAGCGGCTTTTTCTGCTTCAAGTTTGGCTTTTTGTTCTTCAGCTAATTTTTCAGCAGCGGCTTTTTCAGCTTCAAGTTTGGCTTTTTGTTGTTCTGCTAATTTTTCAGCCGCCGCTTTTTCAGCTTCAAGTTTGGCTTTTTGTTGTTCTGCTAATTTTTCAGCCGCCGCTTTTTCAGCTTCGAGCTTGTTTTTTTGTTCTTCAGCTGCTTTTTCTGCTGCAAGTCTTGCTGCTTCAATTTCTTCAGGCGTAGGATGAACAGTAACGGGGGGATCACTAGGTGGTGGAGTGGTTGGATATACTTCACGATAAACCACATAATTTCCAGTTGTAGCATTTGAAGGTACAGAATTGCTATAACTCAAAACAGGATTAGACAGTTTGCTTATCCACGAAGAACTACTTGAAATTGTCCCCGTTTTTAAAACGGCTAAACCACTTGTTGAAATAAAATTACTTGTGAGTGAAATATCATTTGCAGAGGAACTTAATCCCGCATTATGTAATGAAATCCCCCCAGTTGCTTCTAAGGTTAATTGCCCCGCACTTTGGACAGCTGAATTTTCAAATATCAAACTGTCCGTAATGGAATCGGCATTTTCAGCAACGAGTTCAATTGCCCCTGTGCTTAAAATTAAACTTGGATTCGTCAATGTACCTGTCATCACAACGCCGCTGTTATTTTCGCCGCCGATGTCGTTAGCTTCATCGTAAGTGCCATCTCCGCCTGTGCCTTGGATGGTAATTGAACCCGTGCCGCTATCGATTTTACTTTCGCTGATTAGGATACCTGTTGCGTTTGAAACACCTGTTCCTGAAAACCCTTCACCTTTTAAAAATATATTTCCGCCAGCGGAATTGAGCGTTGCGTTTGAAAGTGTGATGCCTTCCACTTCGTTTTCGTCGCTGCCGTAGCCTTTTGCCGCTGCGGTGCAGCCTGTTGTTGTACAAGTTCCCCCACCTAATACGATATTGCCACCATTACTGTTTAGTGTCGTGCCTGCGTTGAGTTGAATGTTTCCGTTACCTGCGTTTAAAACAATGTTGAGTTTGCCCGTGCCTGCGTCGATAGCTTCAATAATAACGTCTGGGCTGATAATAATGGCGTTGTCGGCTTTTAATGTGAATGTCGAATCTGTACCTGAATTTTTTCTGATATTTGATGCAACGGTGATATTGCCCAAATCTGTGCCACTAACATTTGCTGTTGCAATTGCCACATTTGTTCCATTGTTTAATGCTGCTTCAATAGAAATTGTGGACAAAATTGATTGCGTTGCAGGTGTGAAATTTGTGCTAAATGGCGTTCCAGAGGCATTTTGTTCATTAGTAATCAACACATCATAAGGATCAAGCAACCAATCGCGAGCTTTGACTTGAATGCTTGCTGTGTCTAATTTTTTCCCCGACGTTTCAACAAAACCACCCGTCGCGCTAATTTCGCCATGCGCGTGGGTTTCGTTATCCGACAACACAACTACTTTACCGCCGTTGTTTGCTGAAATTTTGCTGCCACTTTCAAGCGTAATGTTGTCTTTGGCAATCAAATGAATGTCACCTTGTTTGTTGACACTCACGCTATTTGCACTGATGTCACCACTGTGTTTGATAGAACCTGCAAACACGTTAATCGCGCCGCCTTCGGTTAAAAGTTGCCCGACATTTAACGCTTGGTTTTGCGGTGCTTGAACTTGAAAACGAATGTCAGGCTCATCCATGCTGGTCAAAATCAATTCTTGCCCAGCCGCGAGCGTGATTTTGCCGCCGTCACTTTGAATAATGCCTTTATTTTCGATATTGGGGGCAATTAAAACGATATTGCCATCTTTTCCCGCGTGAATAATGCCTTCGTTTGAAATATCGCCCGTTTTTGAACCTGCAATAAAATGAAAATTGCCTTTTTGAAAATCGCTGTCACTCAAATTCAAACTTGAGGCAATTAAACCTTGCGTATCAATGGTTGCGCCTGCACCAAAAATCACGCCGTTTGGATTGATTAAAAACACCTGCCCATTTGAAAACAGCGACCCTAGAATTTCGCTTGGATTGCCGCCGATAATGCGATTTAACACCGCACTTTGTCCATTTTGCTGAATGAAACGGGTAATTTCATTTTGCGCGATGTTGAAATCTTGCCAATTGATAATGGCATTTGGCGTATTGGTTACTGTTGTTATGCCAGAAATCGATTGATCAATGCTGACTTGACCACTAATGACTTGTGCGCCTGTTGGATTTGCAGGCAAAACGGCTGGATAAAGCAGCGTCAAAACCGCTAAATATAAAGCGTGGCGGCGGAAAGGCGATTTAGATTTATTAGTTTTAGCGTTCATAGCAAATTGCCCGTTTTGATGTTGTATCAGGTTCAAAAATGGTGTAGAAAAGCGGATAAGAAAAAATTGTCGGTTTAACTTTAGACTTTTATCGATAAATTTCAAACAAAATTTAATTAGGGGTAATTATCATGGCTAATAACATACCAACTGGAACAAATGATCCGCTAATTCCATTACACATAAACCAGATATTTACCTTTGCCCCTGCGGCTTTTGGTTTTAGTGATTTGGATAGTGGTGACACACTTCAAAAAGTTCAAATTACTACGTTGCCGTTAGCAGGTTCGTTGACGTTAAATGATGGTTTTACCGACGTTGCGGTGACGCTAAATCAAGAAATTTTGGTTGCCGATATTTTAGCGAATAATCTCAAATTCACGCCTGCTACTAATGCAACGGGGATTGCTTACGCCACGATTGGTTTTAAAGTCAGTGATGGCAAGGACTACAGTGCAAGTGCGAATACGTTGACGTTTGATGTTACCAACTTAGGTTTTGAAAATGACTTCACAAACTGGAATACCAACGACACTGTTATAGCAACAGGTGGCAACTATATCGCTGGGACAAATGTCTGGACTGTTAATCCCAGCGGAACAAAAATGGCGGTTCTTACTCCAGCTGGTTCGAGCAATGAAAAAACCGATGTCTATACAGCATTAGCAGTTGGAAATGTTGGACAAACTTATTTAAATACGCAATTTCCTAATCCGACTAATTACAGCTATGTGTACACGGATTTAACGTTAGCGGCTAATCAAAAAATTTCAATGGCGTGGAATCAAGTTGCTACTGATTACGCGCCTTTCAATGATGCTTCGTGGGTGTCATTTGTTAACCAAACAAACACGTCAGATACCTCGATGCTAATCAAGGTGGGTGATTATGGCAATCTATCAGGACAAGTAGCGATTTTAGGTGCAACCGCTTTAGGTAAAGGGAATTATGTTACAGGTGATTATGGTAGTACGGGATGGCAAACAGTTTCTTTAACGGCAGGCGATGCGGGTACTTATCGATTAGGATTTGCTGTTTTTAATTTAAGTGACACTTTATACAATCCTTATTTATTTATTGATCAACAAGTTGGGACTACACTCAAAAACGGTGTTGCCTTTGGTGCTGTTGAAGTCCCTATCATTGCGCCAACTAACAATGCGCCAACATTAACGCAATTTTCATCGCCTGTTGCTGCGGGTAATGAAGATAGTGTCATTGAAGTCACCTTTGGTAATTTAATAACTTATGGAAATGAAGCAGATAGTACGGGTTCTGTGACGGGGTTTGTTGTAAAAACGGTTACGACAGGAACGTTAAAAATTGGTATTAACGCAGGGTCTGCTACGCCATTTATTGCGGGAACAAATGATACGATCGATGCAACGCACAACGCATATTGGACACCAACGCAAAGTGCTAACGGAACACTAAATGCTTTTGCTGTTATTGCCAAAGATGATAGTGGCAGTGAATCAACAATACCTGTGCAAACGACTGTTAATGTCAGTCCTGTTAATAGTTCGCCTACGCTCACAACGCCTTATTTTGATCAAGGTATTTCTTATGGCAAGCAGTGGAGTTTTCCTTTAGCTAATCATTTTACAGACCCCGATAATAGCGTACTTACTTACAGCATAGTTAATCATGCGTGGCTAAGTGTTAGTGGCGATACGCTTGTCGGTATTCCGCCAAGTAAAGCATTAAATCAAACGATTCCAGTTCAAATCACCGCAACGGATTCAAATTTGAGTGCGACGGCAAATTTCACGGTCACGGTTCTAGATTTTGATGCGGGCAATTTGTTTCTAAGCACAACAGCTACAGAAACCATTACAGGTAGTGCGTCAGGTATCGATACAGTGAGTTATAAAAACTCGTTGAGCGGCGTGTCAGTTTCATTAGCCGCTGGTACGGTTTCAGGCGGCGATGGCAATGACACATTGGCAAATATCGAAAATGTTATTGGTAGCAATTACAACGATACGTTCATTGATAACAGTTCTATCAACAACAGCACATTATCAGGCGGTTTAGGCAATGATGTTTATGTGACGGCTAATTCAACAACCAAAATCCTTGAAAATTTCAATGGCGGTTTTGACGAAGTGCAAAGTGGCGTTGATTACGACTTATCAAAACTCAAAAACGTTGAAAAATTAACCTTAACAGGTAGCGCAATTAAAGCCGTTGGTGCAAATAAAAACGAATTATTAGTTGGCAATAGCGCAAATAACATTCTCGACGGTCGTGCAGGTAGCGACACCATGCAAGGAGGCACAGGGGATGACACTTATTATGTTGATAACATCGGTGATGTAATTTATGAAGATTCTGCACACGGTGGTAGTGGAACAGATACTGTCATTTCTTCAATTACATCATTAAGTGGTTATACCTTACCCATAGGCGTTGAAAATTTAACATTGATTGGCAAAAGTTCGCGTAGCGTGATGCAAGGCTCAGGAAATGAATTAAATAATGTTATTACCGCAAGTGCAGGCGGCGGAACGCTAAAAGGTATGGCGGGGAACGATACGCTAATCGGCGGCATCAAAAACGATAAATTTATCGGCGGTTTAGGCGCAGATTCTCTTGTCGGTGGTTTGGGGAAAAATGTCTACATTTACAAAGCCGCCGCCGAATCAAATGTCAGTGGTTTTGATCATATTGTCGGCAGATTCAATGGCTCGTCAGAGGATAAAATTCAATTAGCGTCTTCGATTAGTGTGTTAAATGTCATTGCTGCTCAAAGTGTTGGTGTTGGTTCATCAAGTTTGAATGAATCCACGTTGAATAATTTACTTCAACCACAATTCCAATCTTCAAAACTCAATGTTGCTATTTTAAACACCACCGACAGCAAAACGTTTTTTGTCATTGATATTGATGGTTCAGGAACTTTTACAACGAGTGATATGTTGATTGATGTGACAGGGTCTACATTAACTTCTGTGACGGCTTCAACGTTTAAAGTTAGTGTGCTACCAAATGCCCCAGCCTTCACTTTTGCAGGTCAAGCAAATTATTCCATGACAAACACGGTAACTAGCAATTCTAGCATTGTCACCGTTTCAGGTTTAGATCTAGGTGCAACGTGGAAATACAGTTTAAAAAATGGCGCGTATGTCACGGGAACCAACACCAGTTTTGAGTTACCACCTGATATTTACGCGGCACATGATATTCGAGTTGTTCAAACCAACAGCTCGGGAATTGATAGCCTTGACGCATTTAACGCAGCACCCATTGACGCAATAATTGATCAAATTACAGTCACCGCAGCAGGGTCTCACGATACCAGTGCCACGGCGGTGCATTTTCAAATGGCATTAGGTACTTACACTTACAACATTGCAGGCTTTGGCACGGGCGATTCAATTAACTTTCATTATGGCAGCACGCCAACGGTGATGAATTCTAATTTTGGTGATGGCATTGTGGATTTAAATTACGCTTTGAATAGTCAAATTATTACCGTGCATTTAACAGGTTTAACGACTACACAAGATGGAGCGATAACAGATTTGACTTCGTTTAAAACTGTATTTGGGCAAAATAGTGTGACTGCAAATAACGTTACGCCTTCTTTTAATGACTCGTTAGATAACACGGCTACCTTTTCTGGAATACCTGTTGTTTTAGATGACACGGTGGAAATTTATGATCCAGAGCTTGCGGTGCTGGGTAGCGGTTATGGAGATTACGTTGGTGCAACGCTAACGCTGCAACGTCAAGGTGGCGCGAATGCGGATGATGTGTTTGATTTTGATACAAATAGCGGCTTTTCTCTAAGTGGCGGCAACAGCGGCACTGTTTATGGTTCTGACTACACAATTATGGGAACTTACACTCAATCGGGCGGTGTGTTATCAATCATTTTTACGACGGATTCCTATCTGCAAAGTTACGCCGAACAAAATAGCATTAACGCTTTGCTGTCATCAGTCACTTACAACAATACAGGCATGCTCACAGCAGCAGATATACCCATTGCATGGACTTTTGATGATGGTTCAGGGCAAGCGAATAGTTCCGTTACAGGTTCAACGACTGTGAAGGTAAATTTTGCACCAACTTTTTCGACGGTCAATGCTCTTTCAATTGATGCCAGCAACACTATTATCACCTCCAGTGGCGATTTAACGACTGCCAAACCAACCCTTGAAGCAGATGTTTATTGGGATGGCACAGGTGTTAATCCTTTGCTTATTTATAACGGAAATCCAAGTAATTCTGGTTATGGACTTTTGGGGGTAAATCCAATCAACGGCTCGATGGAGATTCATTTACTCATTGGTGGGAAACAAATTGATTCAACGGTGCTTGGAACGATTAAGGCAAATAGCTGGACACATATAGGGATTAGTCTGGATACTGACAATACAACTTATAACTATGCGATTGGCTCAACGGTGGGCAGCATCACTTCATCTACGCCTAATACGCAAAACAACACTATCCAATTTGGTGGGATAAATAGCGATTCGTTTTCAGGGCAAGTTGATAACATTGCTGTTTGGAATACCGCTTTAACGGGGACTGAAATAGCAAGTCACACAGGCACATTGGTTGGTAATGAAACGAATTTAGCGGGGTTGTGGAAATTTGAGCATAATTCCACGAACAGTGTGGCAAATGGTCATGACTTTATAATTACGGGCAGCACTTCATTTACTTCTGCTTTTGCTATCAATGGTATTGCAATGAAAAATCAGACATTGACTGTCGATACCAGCAGTATTAAAGATGCAGATGGCTTGGGGGCTTTTACTTATCATTGGAAAAAAACCATCAATGGCACAACAAGCGATATTTTTTTACAGCAAAATCAAAGTTCATTGCCTCTTACAGATGCTGAAGTTGGGGCGCAAATTTCTGTCGAGGTGACTTATACCGATGGTCGCAACACGCTTGAAACGTTAACAACACCTTTAACAAACATCGTACAACCAACAACTGTTGCCGTAACCGCTGCTAACGTTACACCATACGATGCAAGTTCGGACGATGTGGTATTCAATTTCACCTCTGGTGTAAGTGATTACACCTACACCATTTCAGGTTTTGGGACTGGTGACGTGCTTAATTTCCCTGTTGATGCTACGCCTACATTGATAAATGACGTGTTAAATGACGGCAATGTTGATGTGCAATGGGCGGCAAATGGTGTTGTTATCACTGTCACATTAACAGGCTTAACAAATGATGTGACGTTATATACCGCAGAATCATTTAACACCGCGTTTGGTGCAGGTTCTCTGATTTAATCAGTCTCATATTTGAATTAAGGATTTTAACCATGGCAAAATTATTTTTGGCTCCAAATGATACCAATTACACAGTAAACATCAGTAATACCACTGTTTATGGCACAAGTAGTAGTCAAACGATGAGTATTGGCTTAAGCATAACAGGCATCGTGGTAGACGCAAACGTCGAAGGTGTTCAATTCAGTGGCGCGTTATCGGACTATAAATTCCAACAAACGGGCAATCGTTTAGAGGTTTATGCAACGGATGGAACGACGCTAATCAGTAAAATTGGCTTGCAAGGCGACAGCGATGGCACACAGTTAAGTTTTTCTAACGGAACTTTTGATGCCAAATATCTTGCTGGCGTATCGACGTTGAATTTAACGATTGGTGGTCAAACGGTTAATGACACAACGCCGACAATGGTCGCGATGCCTTTATTGTCTATGGGAACGACAAGTTTCGATTTCTCTACAGACCCAACAACAAACTTTTCAAAATCAGGCAGTGCGTTTGGCTGGTCAGGTGCAGGTGGTGTTATAACAATTCCAAGTCCATCAGATGAAATCTGGACACTCAACCAAGCCGCTCCCGTTACTGTTAATAATGATACTTATACCGTTTCGGCATTTATTTACAACGGTAGTGGTAATAGTGGTTATGCCGCTTTAGGGTTTAGTACGAATAGCAGTAATAGCAGTACAAATAACGGTGTTATCGGAAGTTCTGCGTCGCCTGTTGCGAATAGCTTTTTAGGCGTGTCATTTCAGGGAGGTGGGGGAAATTTTTTGAATGACGGAATTGATGCTACAAACCTAGTTCACGCAGAATTACCAGCTAATGCTTGGTATAAAGTTGTGTTTAGTGCAAGGGAAACAAGTAATACAACATTTGATTTAATTCTTGATATTTATGATGCTAGCTCATCATCTGTAGTGAGTTCGCCTCGTTATCATACAACTAAGGCGGTGACTAATAGCAATATCGCTAATTCTGCTGGTTTGTATCCCTATTTTGCAAATGAAGGAAGTCGATTAGATTCATTAGATAATTTTGCAGTGACTTTGTACAACATCACTAATTTCGCCACCATTGCTACAAGTTTAGCAGATGGAAGTGCAACGGTTGATGTAACAGGAGCAACATCACAGCAGATAACAGATTTGATTTCTAACATATCAAAGGTTTCGACGGGCGGTCTTACAGGTTCAATTAGTTTAACGGCGGCTCAATTTACAGCATTAGAGGCAGCATTGAATTCATCTGCAACATTAACTGTCACTGATACATCAATAGCGGCAACGGCTTTAATTGCGATGGATGCTAAATCGCTCAATCCTGTCAATGCTACAGCGGTAACAATGATTACAGGCATAACGACTGACGTTATTTCAGTCGTAAATGCCGCAGGAATAACAAAATCTAGTAACTTTGCTGTGACTTTGAGCGATGTTGGTTCACAAGCGAATACAGATGCAATCCTAAGTGCGACCAGTGGTACTGTAACGACTGGTCAGTTAACAGCAGGAACTTATGCCAACTTTGTTGCGGGTGACAAAATCGATACTGGTTTGACGTTTGCTACCCATACAACAACGACTTCTGCAAACGATAGTCTGCTTACTTGGAATTTCGCTAGTGGCACGTTGACTTACGAATCAACGGATACTGGTACAGCAACTAACGTAGCTTTGGTATTGACAGGTATCACATCTGTTACTGAAGCGGCTGGTGTGTTCACACTTGCGTAAGTTATTACCTTGTAAAGCAGACAATTTGTTAAGACCACCGATTATCGGTGAATACAATCAATGACCCCAAGCCCCGCTGCTCTTCCCGTTGCCAAACAGGCGGTGAGCAAATAACCGCCTGTCGGGGCTTCCCAATCGAGCATTTCCCCCGCGCAAAAAACGTTGGGTAATTTTCTGAGCATTAAATTTTCTGTTAATTCCGAGAAATCCACACCGCCCGCACTACTAATTGCTTCATCAATCGGACGAGGCGCGGTCGCGGTGAGTGGTAAATTTTTCAAAATCTCCATCACTTTTGCAGAAGAACTAAGTAAATCAATGGGTAATATCTCACGCACTAAACCTGCTTTCACGCCTTCTAAACCGATTTGTTTCCGCCAAAATTGTGCGGTCGATAATTTACCGCGAGGTTTGCTCAATTTTTGCAAAAGTTGCTCGTGTGTTTTATCGGGAAATAAATCGAGGTAAAAGGTTGCTGTGCCATTTTTTTCTATTTCGTCACGCAACAACGCCGAAGCCGCGTAAATCAAACCACCTTCTACGCCATTTTCAGTGAGCATCAAGTCACCTTTTTGCGAGAAATTGCCGAATTTCAAACTGACATTTTTGAGCGGCTGAAACGCAAACCGATTTTTAAAAAACTCGCTAAATTCAACATCAAAACCGCAATTGCTCGGTTTTAAGGTTTCAACTTTCACACCTTCGGCGTGCAAAATTTCCACCCACGCACCTGTTGAACCGAGTTTCGCCCAACTTGCACCGCCTAACGCCAAAATCACCACGTCTGCGGTGACAATTTTTTCGCCTGTTGGCGTGTCGAAAATCAATTTTTGCGTGTCGTGATTTTGCCAACCTAGCCAACGATGACGCATCGCAAATTGTACGTCACGAGAACGCAAACGATGCAGCCATGCACGCAATAACGGGGCTGCTTTCATTTCTTTTGGGAAAATTCGCCTCGACGTACCGACAAACGTTTCAATGCCCAATTCTGACAAAAATGCGCGTAAATCAGTCGGTGTAAAAGCGGTTAAAAACGGTTCGAGTTGCGCTTGCCTTGTGCCGTAGCGGGTGACAAATTTTTCAAAATTTTCAGCGTGCGAAATGTTCATTCCGCCTTTGCCAGCCATTAAAAATTTGCGTCCCGCTGACGGCATTGAATCATAAACCGTGACGTGAACATCGGCGGCTTGTGACAGCATTTCTGCTGCCATCAAACCTGCTGCACCTGCACCAATAATGGCAACCTGTTTCAAGTAATCACCGTCGGTGCAGTGCGACCTGTGCGCGATTTAACGCCGCAGAATTTTTCGGCGAGTTCAATGAGTTCCGCCAGCGCAACTTGTGGGTCTTGATTGTGTTTATCCGCGTCAGGTTCAAAACGTTCGATATAAATGCGTAACGTTGCGCCAACGGTTCCCGTGCCAGATAAACGAAATACGATGCGTGAACCATTTTCAAAACCAATTCTAAAACCTTGATTTGCACTCGTTGAGCCATCGACAGAATCGTGATAACAAAACTCATCGGTGTATTTCACAACGTAATCACCAAATTGTTGCCCTGCCAGCGTGGTAATTTGTTCACGCAAACTTGTCATGATTTCACCAGCAATGTTTGAATCAACGGCTTCGTAATCGTGACGACTGTAAATATCACGTCCAAATTTTTGCCAATGTTCATGCACAATATCGGCAACGCTTTGACGACGACGAGCAATTAAATTAAGCCAAAACAAAACTGCCCAAAGTCCGTCTTTTTCACGAACGTGTTGCGAACCTGTACCAAAACTTTCTTCACCGCACAGCGTAATTTTGTCGGCATCCAGCAAATTGCCAAAAAATTTCCAACCTGTTGGTGTTTCGTAGCAAGGAATGTTGTAGCTTGCTGCCACTCTATCAACCGCTTGACTGGTTGGCATTGAACGCGCCACGCCTTTTAAACCGTTTTTATACGCAGGAATTAACGTTGCATTCGCCGCCAAAATGGCAAGGCTATCACTTGGCGTTACAAAAATACCTTTGCCCATAATCATATTTCTATCGCCGTCACCGTCTGACGCTGCGCCAAATGTCGTGGCGTTTTCGCTAAACATAAAATCGGCAAGTTCGTGGGCGTGAATCAAATTTGGGTCGGGATGATGTCCGCCAAAATCTTCAAGCGGCGTACCATTTCGCACTGAATCCGCAGGCGCACCAAGCATATCAACCAGAATGCGTTTTGCGTAATTGCCTGTGACGGCACTCATCGCATCGAAAGTAAGCGTAATAAAACCGTTTTGAATGCTTTGTTTGAGCAAATCAAAATCAAAAATCGATTTCATCAACTGGGCGTAATCTTCGACCGAATCGATAATCGTGATTTTCAAGCCGTCAATGTCTTGCGTGCCGATTTCGTCTAAATTGATGTCGGGCAAATCCGCGAGTTTGTAGCTTTCAATTTCTTTGCTACGCGCAAAAAAAGCGAGTGTGTCTTTTTCAGGAGCTGGACCGCCGTTGCTGACGTTGTATTTGATGCCAAAATCTTCGGTTTCACCTGCGGGGTTATGGCTTGCTGACAAAATCAGACCGCCGAATGCGCCGTATTTGCGAATAATGTGTGATGCGGCAGGCGTTGAAAGAATGCCATTTTGCCCAATAATGAGTTCACCGAAACCGTTTGCCGCCGCGATTTTGATAATAATTTGAATTGCTTCGCGGTTGAAATAACGACCATCGCCGCCGATGACCAACGATTTACCTTGAAAATCAGGCAACACATCAAAGATTGATTGCACAAAATTTTCCAAATAATGCCGCTGTTTGAACACGCGAACCTTTTTACGCAATCCCGACGTACCAGGATTTTGATCTTGATAAGTTTGAGTAACAATCGTTTTTATGTGCATAATAATCCTCAATAAGTTGGTATGGGTGTTGCTGGTTAAAAAGTACACCAAAACGTTTTTAAAGTGTAGAGGAAATATGTTACGCGCTTATTTATTATTGTTAATTAGTTTATTTGCCACGTCGTCTGTCATGGCGGCAACTGAATCAGTACATCCAAATGATGTGTGGTTATTGGTTGATACGAAAGCTAAAAAAATTGAAGTTAAGAAAGGTGAGGAAACCGTTGAAACGCTAGAACACGTTGCAATCGGTCGTGGTGGTGCAGGTTTGAAAACGCATCGGGGCGACAATATCACACCGCAAGGAGAATATCGCATCGGCTGGGTGGGCGATAAAAGTATGTTTAAACGCTTTTTGGGTTTAACGTATCCATCGGTGCAAGATGCTGAAAATGCGTTTCAAAAGGGTATTATTGATGAGCGGCAATATCAGCGTATTGCGAAAGCTCATGCTTTGGGGCAAATTCCACCACAAGACACGCCGCTCGGTGGGCAAATTGGTATTCATGGGTTAGGTAGCGGAGATGCGCGAATTCATGAAGTGTTTGATTGGACACATGGCTGTATTGCTTTAACTAACACGCAAATTGACCATTTAAGTCAACTCGTTGATACGGGAACCGTTGTTAAAATAAAATAAAACTGGAAAATGTGACGTTATCTAGTTAGAATTACGCTTAACTATAAGTCGTTATAGGTTGTTTTTGTAGTAAAAATTCTCGTTAAAACTCTCTTTAATTAAAAGGTAAATATCATGAAAAAATTCATTAAATTATCAATGGTTGCTTTAGTAGCTAGCGTTGTTGTTGGTTGTGCAAGCACAGACGACATCACTCACTTACAATCACAAATCGACACATTGAAAACATCTGTTGCTCAAGCATCTGCTGACGCTCACAGCGCACAAAATGCTGCTGCTGACGCTGCTTCACGCGCTGCTGCTGCTGAATCAGCTGCAAACCGTGCTGCTCAATACGCACAAGACACAAACAGCAAATTGGACAGCTTGTTCAAAAAATCAATGTTGAAATAATTCATTCATTGAATGCTGTTAAAAACCCTGTGAGCTTCATGCTCACAGGGTTTTTTTTTAACTCCACTTTCTTAACAGTTAGATTAAGATAATGCGTTTAATTCGAGGTTTTTCAAATTTACCAGCCTTTCCAAAAGGTTGCGTGTTAACAATTGGTAATTTTGATGGTGTGCATTTAGGACATCGTGCAGTCATTGAAAATTTAGCAATGCGTGGGCGTGAATTGAATTTACCGACCGCTATTATGCTGTTTGAACCGCAACCGCTTGAATACTTTTTAGCGGACAACGCACCGTCACGCTTAATGCGCTTGCGTGAAAAGATACTGGCGTTAAATGAATTACCGATTGATAACGTGGTGATTGTTCGTTTCAATCGCACGCTAGCAAATTACGAACCTGAAGAATTTATCGATGCTATTTTAGTAAAGAAATTAAACGTAAAGCATTTAGTGATCGGTGACGATTTTCACTTTGGTAAAGCGCGACGAGGCAATTTTAATTTGCTAAAAGAGCAGGGCGTACGGCTTGGTTTTACGATTGAAAAATCGACTTCTTATCGTTTAGGCGATTTGCGCGTGAGCAGTACCCGCATTCGTGATGCGTTGAATGCCGACGATTTGATGCAAGCGCAGCAATTTTTAGGTGAAGATTATTCGATTTGTGGACGTGTCGCACAAGGCGATAAACTCGGGCGCACGCTCGGATTTCCGACGGCAAATATCAAACTCTTGCGTCGAAATACGCCTATTCGCGGGGTATTTGCAGTGACGATGACGGGCATCGATAACCGAAAATTTGAGGGCGTTGCCAATGTGGGAATTCGTCCAACTATTGAAGGCTCACATAAAGTCATTTTAGAAACGCATTTATTTGATTTTAATCAAGATATTTACGGTCGTTACGTTAGCGTGCAATTTAAACAAAAATTACGTCACGAAATGCGCTTTGGTTCACTTGAACAGTTGCAGGCGCAGATTAAATTAGACGTTGATGCGGCGAAGGCATTTTTTAAACATGAAAAATAATTTTGTTCACTGGTTTCGCGGTTCATCGCCTTACATTCAAGCACATCGAAATAAAACGTTCGTCATCAATTTCGGCGGTGAAGCGTTGCAAGATGAAAATTTCCAGAACTTAATTCACGATTTTGCCTTGCTAACTAGTTTGGGTATTCGGTTGGTTTTAGTTCACGGTATTCGCCCGCAAATCGATGCACGGTTGCAAAATTTAAATCATCCTGCCCGTTTTCATGATGGTTTGCGAATCACGGATGATGTGGCGTTGCAATGTGTCAAAGAGGCGGCGGGTTTTGTGCGCGTTGAAATTGAAGCTTTGCTTTCAATGGGACTTTTGAACTCGCCGATGGCAAATGCAGAACTGAAAGTGGCTTCGGGAAATTTCGTGATTGCCAAACCAATTGGCGTGATTGATGGTATAGATTATGCGAATACAGGTGCTGTTCGGCGCATCAACAGCGCGGCAATTCACAACCAACTTGCTCAACATAATTTGGTGTTAATTTCGCCAGTTGGCTATTCGCCGAGCGGTGACGTGTTTAATTTATCTGCCGAGCAAGTTGCAACGGCTGTGGCGATTGCGCTCAATGCCGATAAATTGATTTTTTTAACTGAGCAAAGTTGCCTTGATGAAAAGGGCGATTTGATTGCTCAACTCACAACCGATGAGCTAAAGCACATCCCCCCAGCCCCCCTTCAAAGGGGGGTATTTAATGCTGCCATTGAAAGTTGCGAAGCAGGCATTTCGCGTGTGCATTTAATCAATCGCCATATCGATGGGGCATTGTTACAAGAGCTTTTTACTCGTGACGGGGTTGGAACGTTAATTAGCACCGCACCTTATGAAACGTGTCGTAGCGCAACATTGAACGACATCGGCGGCATTTTAGAATTGATAAAACCACTTGAACAACAAGGCATTTTGGCAAAACGTTCACGCGAAAAAATCGAAATGGAAATTGCCGATTATTTTGTCATTGAACGCGACGGGTTAATTATCGGTTGTGCGGCAGTGCATCTTGGTGAATTTGCCGTATTAGCGTGCCTTGCGGTGCATTCTGATTATCGTGGTGGCGCACGCGGTCAACGCCTTTTTACTCGCGCGTTAGAAAAAGCCAAACAAAGCAATGTCAAAAAAGTCTTTGTGTTATCGACACAAACGGTGCAATGGTTTATCGAACGTGGTTTTGAACCGTGTGAAATTGAAAATATCCCCGACGCGCTAAAGGTTCTTTATAATCCGAAACGAAATTCTAAAATTCTTTTTAAAAACATTGAGTAATTGTTAAATGAACATTCCCCATTTGTCTGTTTTACAACTTTCTGATTTACACGTTTTGCCTACACCCGAAGATAAATTACTCGGCGTAGCCACAGAATCTTATTTTCATGCCGTTTTGAATCATGCTTTTGCACAACATAAAACTTACGATTTATTGCTTTTAAGCGGTGATTTGGCGCAATCGCCTTGCGAAAAAAGTTACACACGCATTTTGCAAAAAGTGCAGCAATATGATGTACCAACACGTTGTTTAGCGGGAAATCACGATGATTTTGCGTTGATGCAGAAAATTTTTAATACGCAAAAAGTGACGTGTGAAAAACAAACGATTTTTGGCAACTGGCAAATTGTGATGCTTAACAGCCAAATTTGGGGTAGTGAAAAAGGTCGTTTAGCGCAAAGTGAATTAGAGTTTTTAGAAAAGGCATTAAGCGAAAATGCGGATTTATTCACGCTGATTGCGGTGCATCACAATTGTTTGCCAACAGAAAGCGCGTGGCTGGATACGATGACGATTCAAAATAGCGACGAGTTTTTAGAAATTGTAGCAAGGCATAAAAACGTAAAAGTGATTACCACGGGTCATATTCATCAAGAATTGCACAAACAATTTGGCGATGTTTTGGTATTGGGTACGCCATCAACGTGCTTTCAATTCACGCCAAATAGCGAGCATTTCAGTATGGATAGAACACCAGCGGGGTATCGAGTTTTAGATTTATATGAAGATGGCTCTGTGTCAACAACCGTGTATCGTTTGGATACATCGTTGCAAGAATTAGAACTCGACGCGGCAGGTTATTAGTTTTTTTAAATTTTTTTGTCAGTTTTTTGGCGGTTATTTTTGGCATTTATATTGCTGAGATTTTTGCATTACATCAGTTGAATGGCTGATATTAGTTCACGCTAACAATGTTTAAGCTCCCCATTATGAAAAAAAATAACGTACGTTTTTTGACAACAACTTTAGCCGCCGCCTCACTTTTAGCGAGTTCATCGAGCTATGCGTTAGGCATTGGCGAAATGAAGTTGAAATCGGCGTTAAATCAAAACCTGCAAGCAGAAATTGGTTTGGTTTTGGCTGACGGCGAAAATGCAAATGACTTTAAAGTGAATCTAGCACCAAATGAGAAATTTGACGAAGCTGGCATTCCTTGGTCGTTATTTTTATCAAAAATTAAATTTAAAATCGTTCAAAAAAATGGCAAATCCGTGATTGAATTGTCATCGAGCGAAGTGTTAAAAGAGCCATTTTTGGACTTTTTAATTGAAGTAAAATCCGCAAAGGGCAATTTATATCGTGAATTTACAGTCTTAATTGACCCGCCATCGGCTTATCAAGCAAGCAATCCTACGCCTGTTACGACGCAATCGTCTGACCCATTACACTTTGTTGCGCCACCTGCAAGTCAAACTTCTGGCACTTATCTCACTCACGAAAACGAAACGCTTTGGAAAATTGCCGCGCAATTTAATAAACAAAATAATGTGTCTGTGCATCGCATGGTGGCAGCCATTTTTGTTGCTAATCCAGATGCGTTTCAAAACAGTAATGAACATACTTTGCTGCCGAACAAAACGCTAAAAATTCCGAGTGTGAATAAATCGCCTGAATTGTTCATTGCTGTTGAAAAAACGGTTCAAAAACACGCTCCTATTAAAAAAATTGCTAAACCAGTCAAAGATAAGCCTGCTGTTTCTGATGAAAATCTAGCGAGCAAAGAGTCAAAAACACAGGCAGTAGATAAAAAAATTACCGAGCAAAAACTTCCTGATGAAACGCAACAACGTTTCGCTGAATTGGAAAAGCAACTCGCTGCCATGCAAAAAGCGATTGCCGATAAAGATTTAGAAATGGCGGCGTTAAAAGCGGCAGGACAAACCACACCAACCGTTGCAACGTCACCTGTTGTAACATCGCCTGCTGTAGTCGCTCCCCCCGTTGTTACACCTGTTAGCGTATTGCCAACGCCTGAAAATGTTGTCGTGCCTGCAACGATGCAACCTGCTCAACCTGTTGCGGTTATGCCTCCACCTGCGTTACCAACGCCTGTTGTACCGCCAGTTTCTGCCCCTGTGGTTGAGCCACCAAAACCTGTTGCTCCCGTTGCTCAAGTAACCCCTGTTGCAATCGACAATTATTTTGGTATTCCTCAAGAGTTGTATTATTACGCGGCAGGTGGAGTTGGTTCGTTATTACTCGGTATTCTTGGACTTTTACGCTTGCGTGAACAACGTAAAAAACCAAAAGACGTTCCTGTTGTTGAAACGCCCGCTGTCGTTAATGAAACAACTGAATCTGAGGAGCAAACAGAAACTGTTGCTCAAGCCGTTCCAGCGCAAGATTCGACCGATGCGATGTTTAGTGATGAAGAATTTGATATGAGTAATATCGATGAAAGTCTTTTTGAAAATGCAGCGGCGGGATTTGCGGATATGGTAGCAAGTGACGATGCTCAAAAACGCAGCGTTGATGATGTGCTTTATAAAGCCGATGTGTATTGCACTTATGGCAATGATCAAGAAGCAGAAAAATTATTGAGAACCGAATTTTTCAAGCAACCTAACGCTCACGATTACGCTTTGCGTTTGCTAAAACTGTATCAAACTCAAGATAACAAAATGGAATTCAAAGATTTTGTGTTTGAATTAGTGAAATTGGGCAAAAAAGATTTACCTGATTTTTGGGCAAATGTTTCTGATATTGCCGCTGAATTTTATCCTGAAGCTCTATTTTTTATGCCGCCCCCTGCAATTCCCGATTCAACTGCCATTTCGTCAAATGACATGTTTCTTAATGTGAAGGTTGAGGAGGATTTTGACAATGATTTGGATTTTGATTCTATGTCATTTGACGACGTGGATGAGAAAGCAATAACTTTTGGGGAATCAATGAAGGAAGAAACGGGAACCGCTGAAACAGATATGTTTAATCAATCTTTAGAGTTTGAATTTAATACGCCAAAAGCAGAGCCAGAACTTGAAAGTGGTGGTTTTACGTTAGGTGATTCGTTTGATTTTGATTTTACAAAACCTGAGCCTAAAGCAGAAGAAACAACCGAAGAGCAAACCTTAGATTTCAATTTTGCTGATTTTGCAATTGAAGAGAAATCGACATCAGAAACGATTGCCGATGAGCCTGCGTTAGAATTTAGTTTTGGCGATTTTTCACTTGAAGAACCCGTGAAAACAGAAGTTGTGGAAGAATTAGATTTTAGTAGTTTTGCCGTTGAAGAACCTGTGAAAACAGAAGCCGTGGAAGAATTCGATTTCGGCGGTTTTACCGTTGAAGAACCTGTAAAAACAGAAGCCGTGGAAGAATTAGATTTTGGTCATTTTGCCGTTGAAGAACCTGTGAAAACAGAAGCCGTGGAAGAATTAGATTTCGGCGGTTTTACCGTTGAAGAACCTGTAAAAACAGAAGCCGTGGAAGAATTAGATTTTGGTCATTTTGCCGTTGAAGAAGCAGTGAAAACAGAAGCCGTGGAAGAATTGGATTTCAGTCATTTTGCCGTTGAAGAACCCGTGAAAACAGAAGTTGTGGAAGAATTAGATTTTGGTAGTTTTGCGATCGAAAAACCTGTGAAAACAGAAGCGGTTGAAGAATTAGGTTTTGATAGTTTTACCGTTGAAGAACCTGTGAAAACAGAAACCGTGGAAGAATTGGATTTTGGCAGTTTTGCGCTTGAAGAATCTGTGAAAACAGAAGTTGTGGAAGAATTAGATTTCAGTCATTTTGCCGTTGAAGAACCTGTGCAAAAAGAAGTGGTTGAAGAATTGGATTTTGGCAGTTTTGCGCTTGAAGAACCTGTGAAAACAGAAGCCATGGAAGAATTGGATTTTTCTGGTTTGACAGTTGCTCAATCGCTAGACGCATTAACGGAAAAAACCGATGTCGAAGAGACAGATTTTAATTTTACGGATTTTTCTGAACCACAAGTGTTTGAAAACGATACTCAACGCATTGCTCAAAATGAAACAGAATTAGATTTCTCAGGTTTTGCTATTCCAGAAGAGGAATCAAAAGAGACTGATGTGTTGGAAGGCTTAGATTTGGGAAGTTTTGTGGTTATTGAAACGCCAGAAGTGCATGTTGATATTGAACCAACGGTTGAATCTGAAAAAACATTCCGTGAAAAATTTGATGAAAATGAATCGGCGTTAGATTTAGCGATTAAAAATTTCAAAATTGACGAACCCGAAGATGTTGTAACAGTTGTTGAAATACCAAAAATTGTTGAACCTGAATCTGAATCTGTTTTTGTGACGGAAAAACCATTTGCAGAACCGAGCGCAAAAAAACCACTTGATTTTGATACCGTGAATGAACTCGTCGAAAAACGTATCAATGAAACCTATATTGAATTAGCAAAAGTGCATGCAAAAGAAGATGTTCACATTGAGTATTTGGATATGAGTGATTCGCAATTTGCGGATTCACTCGCCAGTGAGGTGTTGAAAAAATGCCAAATTAAAGAACAACTTTGCCGCCAAAAAATCACTCAAGAGGTTCTAAGCAAATTGTCTTAAATGACTATGTTACAATGCGCTCGCATTATTAACACTTCTTTCAAACAGTGACTTTACGGATAAATATAAGATGAATAAAAAGAAACTTTTAGCACTGCTCGTGTCAGTTGTTGCGCTGGTTGTATTGCAACGTGATTTTTTAATTCCGATGGCAAAAGACGTAGCGACGAAGACAGATTTATTTTTGATTGATAGCAACGATCAGGCAAGCATGTTGACACAATCTAATGATATGACGCAATTTGCTTTTCAGCACTGCAACACACATTTGAAAGCAGAATTAGAAGGTAAAAACGTTACTGTCACATTGCCAGAAAAACCATTAAATGCGTGGAGTTTGGGCAATTATGAATATGTCGTTAGCGCAGAAGCGGGCATTTCAGCAACCGACCCAACACTAAAACATAAATACTTGTGCCGAATTTCATTCAAAAATGGTGATGACATCAGCGGTGCAGCCGATTTTAATAATTGGTCGCTTGATGGTTTATCAAAAGTTGTTGATGGTCAATAGGGTATAAATAACACTGAAAGGCGCGAATGATTCGCGCCTTTTTTACGTCTAATTTTCAGCGGTGACGCGCATCACTTCTTCTAGTGTCGTCACGCCTTGCAACACTTTTTGCAGACCATTTTCATAAAGCGTTGTCATACCTTCTTCGCGTGCGAGGGTTTCAATTGCTCCTGCCGAAGCGTGAGCCATAATCAATTTGCGAATTGCGTCAGTCATGGGCAAAAATTCGATAATCGCAAGCCGTCCGCGATAACCTAAATCCCCACAGGCTTTGCAGCCAATCGGTTTAAAAAGCGTAATTTCGCCGTCAGGTTGAAAACGGCGCAAACGCATTTCGTCGATGACTTCTTGTTGCGGTACAAAAGGTTGTTTGCAGGTGGGACAAAGTTGGCGAACCAGACGTTGCGCTAAAATCCCATTCACCGTTGAGGTGAGTAAATACTCTTCTAAACCCATATCAAGCAAACGTGTGACACCGCCAGCAGCATCGTTTGTGTGCAACGTTGAAAGCACCAAATGCCCAGTTAATGCTGATTGCACGGCAATTCGTGCTGTTTCTAAATCACGCATTTCACCAATCATAATCACGTCTGGGTCTTGACGAACAATCGAACGCAACGCAACAGCAAACGTTAAGCCGATTTGGGGTTTTGCTTGGATTTGGTTGATGCCATCCATTTGATATTCGACGGGGTCTTCAACGGTGATAATTTTCCGTGACGTGGTATTGAGTTGTTTTAACGCCGCATACATTGTGGTCGATTTACCGCTACCTGTCGGGCCTGTGATGAGAATAATGCCGTGTGGTTGCGCGAGTACGTCTAAAAATTGCTGAAGTTGCCGACCTGCAAACCCTAACGCTTGAAAATCTAAAACGGTATTTTCTTTATCAAGCAAACGAATTACCACGCTTTCACCGTACATCGTGGGAATCATTGAAACACGCAAATCCAATTCTTTGCCGAGCATTTGCACTTTAATCCGACCATCTTGCGGCAAACGACGTTCGGCAATGTTGAGTTTTGCCATAATGTTGATGCGTGAAATCACCGCCGCCGTTGATTTTACAGGCGGTGCTTCAATATCTTGCAATACGCCATCGACGCGCAAACGTACTTTTAACGTTTGTTCGAACGGTTCGATATGAATATCGGAGGCTTTCATTTCGATAGCACGTTGCATAATCGCATTGACCATTTTAATCACAGGTGCTTCGCTGGCGAGGTCTTTTAAATGCGCTAAATCTTCTTCGCCCAATTCGTCAAAATTAAACTCGTCAGCGGATTCCGTCTTGGTTTGATTTTGTTCATATTGCGTGGCAATTGCCGTATCGATTTCAGATAACACGCCAACTTGCGGCACAATTGTTTTACCTGTTGCTAAACGCAAGGCGTTTAAAACAAAGTCATCTTCTGGGTCAAGCATAGCAACGGTGAGTGAATTTTCGTCCGAATTTAACCCAATCAAATGGTAATGTTTCAAAAAACGCAGGGAAATTTCGTCAGGCAAAATTTTTTCAAGTGGATATTGCTCAGGCGTAATTTTAGAAAAACCACCATTTTCCATAAAGGCTAATGCAACATCGAGTTCTGAACACAAGCCAAGTTTAATCAGTAGGGCAGGGAGGCTTTCAGCCACCGCTGTTTTTTGCATACGTTCGACTTTTTTTAAATCAGACAGCGACAATTTGCCTTTGTGTTGCAAAACAGAGAGGAAGGTTTTTTGCATGATTTTGTGTTCCTGTTTTGTTATTGGAACGAAAACGCCATATACAAAAAAGCCGCCTTACTTTTCAAAAGTAAGACGGCTTTTCACTTAATTGTCAATCTTACGAAAGCGCACTCACGTTTGCTTTAGCGATTTCTGCGATTTTACCGAATGCGTCAATATCACGAACGGCAATATCAGCTAAGACTTTACGATCGATTTTCACGTTCGCTTTAGTCAAACCGTTGATTAAACGGCTGTATGAAATGCCGAACATACGCGAAGCCGCGTTGATACGCACAATCCATAATGCACGGAATTGACGTTTTCTTTGTTTACGGTCGCGGTACGCATATTGACCTGCTTTGATTACCGCTTGTTTTGCAACGCGATAAACACGGCTTCTTGCGCCGTAATAACCTTTTGCTTGTTTAAGAATTTTTTTGTGTCTTGCTCTGGCGGTAACGCCACGTTTTACTCTAGGCATGATTTATCTCCGATTATTAAAGGTAAGGAATCATGCGGTTTGCCATGCGTAAATCTGAAGCGTGTACATGGTTTGGCGAGCGCAATTGTCTTTTTCTTTTGGTTGTTTTTTTCGTCAAAATATGACGACGGTGTGAGTGACCACACTTAATACCGCCGTTGCCAGTACGCTTGAAGCGTTTCGCAGCACCGCGATTAGTTTTAATTTTTGGCATTTGTTTTCTCCAAAATAAGTTAAAAATGTCCCTACAAAAAAGTTCGCAAAGGCAAAATGCAAGGCACTAAGCAAAACAAAAGCCGCACTTCCTGTGCGACCTGTACCACTATTTTTTCTTTTTCGGCGCGAGAACCATCACCATTTGCCGACCTTCCATTTTCGGAAATTGTTCGACTACGGCTAATTCTTCCAAATCTTTTTCGATGCGTTTTAAAACGTCCATGCCCAATTCTTTGTGTGCCATTTCACGACCACGATAACGCAACGTAATTTTAGTTTTGTCGCCTTCATTTAAGAATTTAACCAAATTTTTCATCTTAACTTGATAATCGCCTTCGTCCGTTCCAGGTCTGAATTTGATTTCTTTAATCTGAATTTGTTTTTGATTTTTCTTAGCAATGGCTAGTTTCTTACTTTGCTCAAACTGGAATTTGCCATAGTTCATAATTTTACAAACTGGCGGATCCGCGTTCGGCGAAATCTCAACTAAATCTAAATCCGCGTCGTAAGCGATTTTCTTCGCTTCGTCTAACGGAATGATGCCAAGCGACTCACCGTCTGCGCCTGTTACACGAACCCGACGAGCGGTAATCATGTCATTTAAGCGCGTTTCATCTTTTTTCGCAGCGATACCTTAATCCTCCACGTTAATTATTCTTTGTTTGCGATAACTTGCGCGAGTTTTGCGCTAAAGTCTTCCATCGACAAACTACCTAAATCTTCACCCTTTTGAGTGCGTACCGTCATTTTTTGTTCTTCTAATTCCTTGTCACCGATAATGACAAGATACGGGACACGTTGCATAGAATGCTCACGGATTTTAAACCCGATTTTTTCATTTCTCAAGTCAATCTTGACGCGAATGCCTTTTGATTCAAGCGTTTTGAAGACTTGCTGCGCGTAATCGTTGTGACGTTCTGCAATCGTTAAAACCTCAACCTGAGTAGGGGCAAGCCATGCAGGGAAAGTTCCCGCGTGTTGTTCAATCAAAATCCCCGTGAAGCGTTCAAGCGAACCTAAAATTGCGCGATGCAACATCACAGGCACTTGCCGCGAACCATCTTCAGCAACAAAACTTGCGCCTAAACGCCCTGGCATTGAAAAATCAACTTGAATTGTGCCGCATTGCCAAACGCGACCGATGCAATCTTTTAATGAGAATTCGATTTTAGGACCATAAAACGCGCCTTCACCTGGTTGTAATTCCCACGCTAAATTTTTTGCATTTAAAGCGGTTTCTAACGCAGCTTCTGCTTTATCCCAAATTTCGTCGCTACCGACACGATTTTCAGGGCGGGTTGAAAGTTTGATGATGACATCGTTGAAACCAAAATCTTTGTAGACTTCAAAAAGCAAATCGATAAACGTCGCTACTTCATCTTGAATTTGTAATTCCGCACAGAAAATATGTGCGTCGTCTTGGACAAAATTTCTAACACGCATCAAACCATGCAACGTACCAGATGGCTCGTTACGATGGCATGAACCGAATTCCGCCAAACGAATTGGCAAATCACGGTAGCTTTTCATGCCTTGATTGAAAATTTGAAGGTGTTATGGGCAGTTCATTGGTTTAATCGCGTAATCTCGATTTTCCGAATGAGACGTGCAAATCATTGCGCCAAAATTGTCCCAATGT
>JAQTOT010000006.1 GCA_028713145.1 Methylococcales bacterium | reverse complement strand
CTTCCGATCTCCTCCCCGACCTAAAGGACGAGGTATCTCGCATAAAAAAGATGAAAAAATTAAAATGTGCTGTTATCGGCACGGGTTATCTCGGTAAATTCCACGCTGAAAAATATGCTTCACTGCCTGACTGTGAGTTAATCGCAGTGGTGGATATTAATGAAACTGCTGCACAAACTGTGGCTGAAAAACACGGGGCGAAGGCTCTGACGGATTACAGTTCGTTGTTAGATACGGTGGATGCGGTTAGTATTGTTGTTCCCACTACATTACATTATAAAGTCGCTAAAGATTTTTTAACGGCGGGTGTTCATGTGTTGGTGGAAAAACCCATTACTGTGACTGTTGCCGAAGCGGATGAACTGATTGCTATTGCTGAGACCAAAAATTTAATCTTGCAAGTTGGACATTTAGAACGTTTTAATCCTGCCATTTTAGGCTTGGATAAAGAAGAAAAGCCGCTATTTATTGAATCACACCGTTTATCGCCGTTTAATCCGCGTGCTAATGATGTCAGTGTGGTATTGGATTTGATGATTCATGATATAGATATTATTTTATCGTTAGTGGATTCGGAATTAGAACGCATTGATGCCAGTGGTACGCCTGTGTTGACGCAAGGGACAGACATTGCCAATGCGCGTTTAACCTTTAAAAACGGGTGTGTGGCGAACGTTACCGCTAGCCGTATCAGTATGAAAATGGAACGCAAAATGCGGCTATTTAGACCCAGTTCTTATATTTCTGTGGATTTTCAAAACCGCGTATTGAGCAAATATCAAACAGGCACGAAAGAAATGTTTGCAGGAATTCCTGAAATTATCAGCGAAGAATCAGTATTTGAAAGTGCAGACGCGCTACTGGAAGAAATTAAACACTTCGTTAACTGCATACACACGGGCGAAAATCCGTTAGTGTCAGGCGTAGCAGGCAGAAGAGCATTAGCCACTGCGATACAAATTACCCAATTATTGGGCGACAAATAAACTGGCGTATGTAATAAAGACCTGCGAGGTCTTCAAGACCTCGCAGGTCTATCCACCACTCGGTTTGTACACTTAACTAATAAACTAAACAAAAGGCAATAAACATAATGATCCCAATGGTCAACCTCAAAGCCCAATACGCGGAAATTAAAGACGAAATCGAACGCGGTTTGGCTGAAACTATCGAAAATTGTAGTTTCATTTTAGGCGCAAATGTTCAAGCCTTTGAGCGTGAAGCGGCTGAATATCTTGGCGTAAAACATGCGATTGGCGTAGCGTCTGGCACAGATGCGTTGCATTTAGCGTTAATTGCCGAAGGCATCAAAGCGGGCGATGAAGTCATTACCACACCATTCACATTTATTGCGACAGCTGAAGCAATTAAATACGTTGGCGCGATTCCTGTGTTTGTGGATATTGACCCACGCACCTTTAACATTTGCCCAAAAGCCATTGAAGCTGCGATTACACCAAAAACCAAAGCGGTTATGCCCGTGCATTTGTTTGGTCAACCTGCGGATATGACAGCAATTTCAGCGATTTGTGAAAAGCATAATTTGAAATTGATTGAAGATTGCTGCCAATCATTTGGCGCGAGTATCAATGGCAAACAAACAGGCGGAATCGGTCATGCGGCAGGATTTAGTTTTTTCCCAAGCAAGAATTTAGGGGCGTTTGGTGATGGCGGTTTAGCGACCACAAATTGCGATAAAGCAGCGGCAAAAATTCGTCAACTTCGCAATCATGGTTCAGATGTGCGTTATTACCATGACATTATTGGTTACAACAGCCGTTTAGACGAAATGCAAGCCGTCGTGTTACGCGCCAAACTCAAACATATCGACAAATACAATCAAGAACGCCGTCGCGTCGCGCATTTGTATTCGGAATTGCTTGCAGGTTTGCCACTCGAAACGCCGTTTGAAGATGGTTTAGGCGAACACGTTTATCATCAATACACATTGCTTTGCGACAGACGCGATGACGTGATGGCGGCATTGCAAGCAAAACAAATCGGTTGCGCGGTGTATTATCCTGTTCCGTTGCATCAGCAAAAAGCGTTTGAACAAGAATGCGCGGGCGTGGTTTTACCTGTGACAGAATCTGTGATGAAACGGTGTTTTTCGTTGCCGATTTGTCCGTATTTGAGCGATGCTGAAATTCATGAGATTTGTGACGTGATTAAAAGCGTTTTTTAAAATTTTAAAAAGGCAATAAAAAGCCCCGATTTGCGTTAATACAAATCGGGGCTTTTTTACGTTTTAACGAATGGCTTTAAAACCAATATCGGTACGGTAATAAATACCGTTCCAACTGATTTTCTTAGCGAGTTGATAGGCTTTGGTTTGTGCATCTTGAATGGAATCACCCAACGCACAGGCACATAAAACGCGCCCGCCATTTGTCACAACATCGTCAGCTACTTGCGCTGTTCCTGCATGAAAAACTTTCAATTCGGCATTTTCATCAACGGGCAAACCTGAAATGACTTGTCCTTTTGCATACGCATCAGGATAACCACCTGCCGCTAAAACAACACCTAACGCAGGGCGTTCATCCCACTGGGTTGTTGTTTTATCCAATTCACCTGCAAGTGCCGCTTGGCACAATTCCACTAAATCGCTTTTCAAACGCATCATAATCGGTTGCGTTTCAGGGTCGCCAAAACGGCAGTTGTATTCCAATACTTTTACGTCGCCATTTGGCGAAATCATCAAACCTGCGTACAAAAATCCACTGTAAGGATGCCCTTCGCTTGCCATGCCTTTTAATGTTGGCTCGATAACGTCACGCATCACTTTTTCATGAATTTGCGGCGTGACAATTGGTGCGGGTGAATATGCCCCCATGCCGCCCGTATTCACGCCTTTGTCGCCATTTTCAAGAGCTTTGTGGTCTTGCGACGTTGCCATAGGCAAAGCATTTTTACCGTCGGCAATCACGATAAAACTCGCTTCTTCGCCAGCCAAAAATTCTTCGATGACAACCCGATGTCCTGCTTCACCAAACGCATTGCCTGCGAGCATATCTTTCACAGCGGCAATCGCTTCTTCATTGGTTTGCGCGACAATTACGCCCTTCCCTGCCGCTAAACCATCTGCTTTCACAACAATCGGTGCGCCGTGTTTTTCGATGTACGCAATCGCTTTTTCAACATCGGTGAAACTTTCATACGCAGCCGTTGGAATGCCGTAGCGAATCATGAAGTCTTTACAAAACGATTTTGAGCCTTCGAGTTGCGAGGTGTACGCCGATGCACCAAAACATGCCAAACCTGCTGCTTGGAATTTATCGACAATGCCCAACGTCAACGGAACTTCAGGCCCGACGATGGTGAGTTCAATCGCATTTTTTTGAGCAAAAGCTAACAATTCATCAAGTTTTTCAACTGCAATCGCCACATTCTCAATGCCCGATTCTAAAGCGGTTCCCGCATTACCAGGGGCAACGAATACTTGCGTGACTTTTGGCGATTGCTTTACTTTCCACGCCAAAGCGTGTTCGCGTCCACCGCTACCAATAATTAAAACGTTCATAAACACTCCTTTTTAGTGGCGGAAATGACGCATTCCCGTAAATAACATCGCAATGCGATATTCGTCAGCGGCAGCAATCACTTCCGCATCTCGAACAGAGCCACCAGGTTGGATAACTGCACTAATCCCTGCTTCAGCTGCCGCATCGATACCGTCACGGAATGGGAAAAACGCATCCGAAGCCATGACAGAACCAATAACTTCTAAACCCGCATCAGCAGCTTTAATGCCTGCAATTCTTGCTGAGTAAATACGGCTCATCTGCCCTGCACCAACGCCAATTAACTGCCCGTTTTGGCAATAAACAATCGCGTTAGATTTCACGAATTTCGCTACTTTCCAAGCAAATAATAAATCTGTCCATTCTTGAGGCGTTGGCGCACGTTTGGTGACAATTTTCATGTCGTCAGGTAAGACAAGCCCATTATCTTTATCTTGAACAAGCACACCACCTGCAACACGTTTGTAATCAAATGGATTCCCCGAAACACCGTTCACAATACACGATGCCGTCCAATCTCCAACGACTAAAACACGCACATTTTGTTTTGCGGCTAACACCTGTTGTGCTTCTTCACTCACGCTGGGCGCAATAATCACTTCAACGAATTGACGATTGATAATCGTCTCAGCCGTTTGCAAATCAAGTTCGCGGTTAAACGCAATAATGCCACCAAATGCCGAAGTTGGATCGGTCGCGTAGGCTAAGTCGTAAGCCGTTAAAAGGTCATCGGCTTGCGCGACACCACAAGGATTTGCATGTTTCACAATCACGCAAGTTGGCTTTTCAACAAAGGCTTTCACGCATTCAAGCGCAGCATCGGCATCCGCAATGTTGTTGTAGGAAAGTTCTTTGCCTTGTAATTGTTTTGCACTCGCAATCGTACCGATTGCAGGATTTTTTTCGACATAAAACGCGGCGTTTTGATGTGGGTTTTCACCGTAACGCAAGGTTTGTTGCTGATAAAATTGCAAATTTAAGGTTTGTGGAAATTGTGTGGCGTTCAAGCCATTTAAATAAGTGGCAATCGCTGTATCGTAGCGAGCAGTGTGTTCAAAACTTTTTAAGGCTAATGAAAAGCGCGTTGCACTGGATAACGCGCCTTTTGTTTCGTTTAACTCAACTAAAATTTCAGCGTAATCCGTTGGATTCACAACAATGGCAACATCGTGATGATTTTTTGCTGCCGCACGAATCATCGTAGGACCACCGATGTCGATGTTTTCAATCGCGGTTTCAAAGTCACAATTAGGGTTCGCAATCGTAGCTTCAAAGGGATATAAATTCACCACCACCATATCGATGGCACGAATGTCATTTGCCGCCATAACAGCATCGTCAATGCCACGTCGTCCTAAAATGCCGCCGTGAACTTTTGGATGTAATGTTTTAACGCGCCCGTCCATCATTTCAGGAAAACCTGTGTAATCAGAGACTTCAACAGCAGGAACATTATTTTCCGTCAATGTTTTAAACGTACCGCCTGTTGATAAAATTTCAATGCCAAGCGAATTCAAAGCGCGACAAAATTCAACAATGCCCGTTTTGTCAGAAACGCTAACCAAAGCGCGAGAGATTTTTTTGTTCATAAATTTTGAGGTAAAAGTAAAGAAAGTCAGATTGTTTTAAATGCGGCATGATACAGAATTTGCACGCTTATTTCATTCGAGGATTTACGTTGCGAGTATAATGCGAAGCAAAAAATACCGCGTTTTATCTCATCTAAAGAGATTCCACGCGGCAATATCATTTGAAAAATTAAACGTTATAAGTTGTTGCTGATGTGGTATTACCGCCCTCACCAATCCAATCGGTATGGAAAAATTCACCGCGTGGTTTGTCGATACGTTCGTAAGTGTGCGAACCAAAATAATCACGTTGTGCTTGTAACAAATTGGCAGGCAATTTTTCAGTGCGATAACCGTCAAAATACGCTAACGCTGATGAGAAAGTCGGTGTTGGAATGCCTAGTTGAATACCTAAAATAACTGCTTTGCGCCAGCCGACTTCGGAAGTTTTCATTACGTTTGCAAAAAAGTCGTCAAACAACAAATTTTCTAATTCGTGATTATTACTGTAAGCCTGTTTGATATTGTTTAAGAATTTGCTGCGAATAATACAGCCGCCGCGCCACATCAAGGCAATGTCGCCGTAATTGAGCGCAAATTTATATTCTTTTGACGCTTCACGCATTAAACGGAAACCTTGTGCGTAAGAAATGATTTTTGACGCATAAAGCGCGTCGTGAATGGCGTTAATCATTTCTGTTTTGTCGCCCGTGAACGGTGCGACAGGACGTTTGGGTAAAATTTTAGCGGCTTGCACGCGCTCTGATTTTTGCCATGACAAACAACGCGCAAACACGGCTTCGCCAATCAACGTCAATGGAATGCCGAGTTCTAACGCATCAATCCCTGTCCATTTACCTGTGCCTTTTTGCCCAGCCGTATCTAAAATTTTTGTGAGTAACGGTGAGCCATCTTCATCTTTATAAGCCAAAATATCAGCGGTGATTTCCATTAAATATGAACTTAAAACACCTTTGTTCCATTCAACGAAAATATCGTGAATTTCATCCACGCTTAAACGTAAACCTTCTGAAAGTAATTGGTAGGCTTCACAAATTAACTGCATGTCGCCGTATTCGATGCCGTTATGCACCATTTTGACGTAATGCCCTGCACCATTGTCACCAACCCAATGACAGCAAGGTTCATTATCTACTTTTGCACAAATCGCTTGAAAAATAGGTTTAACGGTTGCCCACGCAGCGCGATTTCCACCAGGCATCATTGACGCGCCATAATGTGCGCCTTCTTCACCACCTGAAACCCCCATTCCGATGAAGTTCAAACCTTTTTCAGCAAGCGCGGCAACGCGGCGGTTTGTGTCGGTATAAAGTGAGTTTCCACCATCGACAATGATGTCGCCTTCTGAAAGCAACGGCACTAGTTTATCGATATAAAAATCAACAACATCCCCTGCTCTCACCATCATAAAAACCACTCGCGGTGATTCCAAATTATCGACTAATTCTTGCAAAGAATTGGTGCTGATAATTGCTGAATTTTCAATTGCAGCGGTGTTTTCTGCTTCGGCAGCAACAAACGCATCGGCAACGCCTTCTGCATATTCATAAACAGCGATTTTAAAACCGTGGTCTCTGATGTTGAGAGTTAAGTTTTTGCCCATTACCGCTAAACCAACCATACCAATTTGCGCTTTCATTTTTTGCCCTTTGTGAAATTTTAGGAACGTAAATTTTAACACGTTGGCGTATCACGTTAAGATGATTATGTGTAAATAAAAAAGGAACAGAACGTGAACAATAACCAACTATCGCAACGTGATTTAACCGTTTTATGGCATCCGTGTACCCAAATGCACGATCATGAAAATTTCCCGATGATTCCAATCAAATCGGGCAAAGGCGTGTGGCTTGAAGATTTTGAAGGAAATCGTTATTTAGATGCGATTAGTTCGTGGTGGGTGAATTTGTTTGGGCATTCAAATCCCATCATTAACGAAGCATTAAAACAACAAATCGATACGCTAGAACATGTGATTTTTGCAGGTTTTACGCATGAAGCGGGAATTGAGCTTGCCGAAAAATTAGTCGGTATTACGCCTGCGGGTTTGACACGGTGTTTTTATGCCGATAACGGCTCGGCGGCAGTGGAAGTGGCGTTAAAAATGAGTTTTCACTATTGGCAAAATCGCGGTGAAGTAGCAAAAACAAAATTCGTGACGCTTGAAAACAGTTATCACGGTGAAACGCTTGGTGCGCTTGCCGTTGGCGACGTAGCGTTATACAAAAAAACTTATGCCCCGTTGCTGATGAACGTTATCACTGCGCCAAGTCCAGATTGTTATTTTCGAGAAGAAGGCGAAAGCCATGCAGATTATTCAACGCGCCAATTCGCACATTTAGAAACGATTTTGCAACAAAATGCGAATGAAGTTTGCGCGGTGATTGTTGAACCATTGGTGCAATGTGCAGGCGGAATGCGAATGTATGACCCTGTGTATTTGAAACTGCTCCGAGCTGCTTGCGATAAATACAACGTTCATTTAATTGCCGACGAAATTGCTGTGGGTTTCGGACGCACAGGAACATTGTTTGCCTGTGAACAAGCGCAAATCTCACCTGATTTTTTATGTTTATCAAAAGGCTTAACAGGCGGATATTTGCCATTATCTGTGGTTTTAACTACGAGCGAAATTTACAGCGCGTTTTATGATGATTACACAAAATTAAGTGCGTTTTTACATTCGCACAGTTACACGGGAAATGCGCTTGCTTGCCGTGCCGCACTTGCGACGTTAAGCATTTTTGAAACGCAAAATGTGATTGAAGAAAATGCAGTTTTAGTACGAAAAATGCACGAGTTAGGACAACGATTTTTACATCATCCAAATGTTGCCGAAGTGCGGCAAACAGGGATGATTTTGGCAATTGAACTCGTTAAAAATAAACAAACTCGTGAGCCATTCCCGTGGCAAGAGCGACGAGGTTTGCAAATTCATCGTTTCGCTCTTTCAAAAGGCGTGTTGTTGCGTCCGCTGGGAAATGTGATTTATTTCATGCCACCGTATGTCACTAACGAGGAAGAATTAACGTTGATGTTTGAAATTGCGTGGCAAGCTATCAATCGTTAAAAATCGACAACTCCCAACACGCTGACGCAATTTCACCACGAATAGCAAATTGCAAAAACGATAGGCATAAAAAACCGCTTGGCTTTCGTGTGCGGGTAACGCTTTTCTAAACTGGTTTCGAAGTCAGTGTTTTCTTTTGAAAGCAACGCAATGTTAAAACCCGCACGGATTTAGATGTCAAATTGTTACAAACTTAATTCAGGGAGTTTTGAAATATGTAAAAAACTACTTTCTGGACAAAAAGAATTTTTATTTCTTATTTCCATCTCTGCGTCTTTAACCACACTATAAAAATAAAACATCGCTTCATCACTAAAAAATTGAGGAATTAAGCTATCACTATAATTGAGACTTGTAATATCTTCTGTGATAATTCCAGCAGTTTTTAGACGTTTTGTAGGCTCTTCTAATGGATTTTTTTCTAGCGTTGCATTTCCATCGGTGTCGAATTCAACAAAAATTGCTCTACCATGTGCAAATATGTTTCTTAAAGCTGCAAGTGCCTCAAGGTCACATCTTAATTTTTTATCAAAACCGTCAGGAAAAACTTCGTTATAAGAATCAATTAGTCCAGATAATGCAGATTTAGATATTTTCTGTTTAATTTTAGAAGTAATATGCTGCATTGATTCAAAAAGAGGTTTTGTAGACTGTGGTTCGTCATTTCCTACGCGCCACGGAATAGATGGTATTATTCCCCTTGTATGTCCCTCACAAATCGTGTTTATCGAATTTAACCTCGCTTCAATTATCGTCATCAGCACATCTTCAATATGACTACACATATTGATATAAAAAAACTGTGCAAAACCGCGCTTTTCATTTTCGTCTAAACTGCCTCTATCATTCCAAACTCTTTCAATAAATGATTTTCCATAGCGACCAGATTGTATTGTAGATTTTTTTATTGCCATTTTAATTTCTCACAGTTCCAAGTTATATTGCCAATTCAAATTCAACATCCGCTCAACCACCGCACGCACTTGTTCATTCGTGACATTGCAAAGCGAAATCCGCCCACGACAGTACGCCGTCATGATGAGCTTGTCAAAATGTAATTCAATTCCCTTTTTGGTAATTCACCGTCTTGAGTAACAACCTTTATCATACAGGCAACCTGATATGGTTTGATGAGGCTTAAAACAAAAAGATGAAGAATTGAAATAACCAAAACTTTTAAACGGTAGGCAATAACCCACTTCAAGACTAAAGTATCGTTGAATAAAAAATCACGCTACTCATCAAGTAATTCTTCCAGTGTGACGCGTAGATTGTCATGGTCAATATGTTGTAGATTTTCGATTTCGGTTTTGGTTAAACCTGTCAGTTTTGCAATCGTTTCGAGTTTTAACCCTTCGGTGAGCATTCCTTTTGCAATGGTGTATTTTTCCTCTAATTTGCCTTTTTCAATACCTTTTTCAAGTCCTTCTAATCGTCCTTTTTCAACGCCTTCAAGCCAGCTTTCCATTGCTTCTTTGCGAGCAAGTTCAGCGCGATTGTATTCTTCAATCATATCGGCACGTTCTTTTGGCGAAATGCTTGATTTTTCAATCGTGGTGAAAATTTTTTGAATTGCAGCGTGATGATACGAAAGGTCGTTCACTTCTTCGTCAAGCGTATCTTGAATCGCATCCATCCATTCTTTATAAGCGATTGGCGTGTTTTCATTGGCGTATTTTGGACAAAGATAAACAACTTTATGTTCAATTTCGCCCACACCGTTGCCGTCTAAATCTTTTGGATCGCAATCAATAGTTAATACATCTTTTTTATGTCGATCGCCCGATGTTAAAACCACAATTGTAAAAACACGCACATCAGGGCGATAACATTTTGAACTATCGATTAAATCCAAAACCGCCGCACAATGATAATGAAAAAATCGGTCGTAATGGTCTTCATAACGCGCGTGTTGAATATCAACGATAATGCGATTTTTCACATCTTCGGCGAACAAATCAAAACGCAAATCAACTTTGCCAATTAACGGATTAAAGGATTTTTCGGTTTCAACGTGGTCGATTTCTAAATCAATGCCCAAAACCGCTTTCACAAAAGCAGTAAAAACATCGGGTTGAGAAAAGGCTTTTTTAAAAATCACGCCGTAGCGTAGTGAGGCAACTTGTTTCATGGTTTTTTATTCACAGTTGTAGTTTGATTTAATCGTTATTTCGTCATTCAGTTTTGCGAATTAAATCACACATTAACCAGACAAATAACAGTTATTGATGAGTATTGACGACGCACGCCTTTGTGTAGTGATAAAATGCTCCGCATATTTGTTTTACTTTTAACATTCAATCATGCACAAAATTCAATTAAAAATTTTAGATTCACGTTTAGGCAATACCATTCCACTTCCAGAATATGCCACAACAGGCAGCGCGGGTTTAGATTTACGCGCTTGTTTGGATGAGGCAATTACGTTGCAACCGAGCGAAACGGTTTTAATTCCAACAGGTTTAGCGATTCATATTGGTGATAATTCCCTTGCTGCTGTGTTGCTACCACGTTCAGGTTTAGGGCATAAACATGGCATCGTTTTAGGCAATTTAGTCGGACTTATCGATTCGGATTATCAAGGACAGGTGTTTGTTTCCTGTTGGAATCGCGGCACTGAACCTTTTACGATAAACATTGGTGAGCGCATTGCTCAAATGGTGTTTGTCCCCGTTCTGCAAGTTGCTTTTGAACAAGTCAGCGATTTCGACGAAAGACATCGTGGTGAAGGTGGTTTTGGTCACACAGGCACGCATTGAAACTCATTTTTGAAAAAGGGACGGTAAGCAATGGATTATGATTTATTGATTGTCGGCGGCGGACTTGCAGGAAATTGTTTGGCGTTAGCGTTAAAAAATAGCGGTCTGAAAATCGCCATTATCGAAGCCCAAGAGCATGAGGCTTTACAATCTGCCACCATCGGTGACAGAGCGTTAGCGTTAGCGGCAGGAACGGTCGATGCGTTAAAAACCTTAGCTCTTTGGCAAGGCATTGAACATGCAGCAACGCCGATTTCACAAATTCATATTTCGGACAAAGGGCATTTTGGTAAAACGCGGTTGTGTGCTGAAAAAGAAAATGTGGATGCCTTAGGTTATGTGATTACAGCAAGAGAACTCGAAACACACATTGCAAATCAAGTTGCCGCCGCTGAAAACGTGACGGTTTATTGCCCTGCACGATTAGTGGGTTTAATGGCTGACGAAAACGCGATGTTTGTGAGTTTGAAACAAGATGAGCAATCACTCAATTTCACCGCAAAATTAGTTGTTGGTGCAGATGGTGGGCAATCTTCTGTGCGGCAATTGCTTGGCATTGAACAACAATTTTCTGACTATGAGCAAACGGCGTTAGTCACGACCATTGCTACGGCAAAAGCACATCAAAATGTGGCGTATGAACGCTTCACCAGTTCAGGGCCTTTGGCATTGTTACCGATTGGAACGCATCATTGCGCGGTAGTTTGGACACGCAAAACCGATGAAGCACAGGCGTTAATGCTGGGTAGCGAAGCAGACTTCATCGCACAATTACAAGATTGCTTTGGCTGGAGACTTGGTGAATTAACATTGAGTGCGCCGCGTCGGGCTTTTCCATTATCGCTGATTCGCGCAAATACCATGATTTCGCAACGAGCCATCATTATTGGCAACGCTGCACATCAATTACATCCCGTCGCGGGGCAAGGATTTAATTTAGGTTTGCGTGACGTGGTAATGCTCGCTGAAATGTTACAAGAACAAAGTCAGAATGGTGATATTGGCGCGAGTGAATTTTTAAATCGTTTTGCACAAGCTCGCCAAACTGACCAATCGCGCACCATCAATTTCACCGATACGGTCGTAAAGATTTTTTCAAATGAGTGGTTAGCCTTAGCCGCAGCCCGAAATGTGGGGCTTGCAATTTTAGACGTGTTGCCATTTGCTAAAACTGTTTTAGCTCGGCATGCAATGGGTTATACACGGTAAATTTTTATTTTTTGAGGATAGGAACATGACAGAATTTTTTTTTGTATTAACAGTAATTTATGCAGCGTATGTGATTTTTGTCACTGTGACAGATAAGAAAAAAGATACCTTTATTGACGCAAGCGCACCTGCAATGTTTTCTGTAAAAGACACAGCTGTTAAACCGTTAATACCCGAAAATATCAAAACCAAGCTGCTTGAAAAACCTATCGCAACAGCAAAACCTGCATCAAAAAAAGCAGGTTTGAAAAATCCACAAACGGGTGAAGTTGCAACCAGTTATGCGAATTATCGTTTTATGAAACGCTGGATTAAAGAGGCGTTAGTCGCTGAAGGCTTGCTTGAAAAAGTTTATAAAAATAATGAATTGAACGATGAAGTTGAAGTAAAAATTAAAGAGGCTTTAACAAAATTGGAAGGAATTGAGCGTTATCAAGGTTAACAGTGGTGTTTTGAGAACTACGTCACATTTTTGGCATTTGTCTGTTTTTTGTCATGTTGATTACGCTAGAATTAAAAAGGTGCAAAAAGTTGCACCTTAAAATTTTAAAATACTTAATGGGGTTTTAGTTATGTCAAACGATAAAGATAAAAAAAGTAAAAACAACAACCGTGACAACGAGAATAACAACCGTGACAACGAGAATAACAATCGTGATAACGAGAATAACAACCGTGATCACGAAAACAATCATGGTGATAATGGAAATGATTACATTCAGCCACCTGTAAACACGAGCAACATTCCATTACCTGTGAACAACAACGGTGTCACGCCGCCACCTGTAAGCATGCCGTTACCTATCAGCACTACTACACAACCTGTAATTCCGTTACCTATCGACAAAACTGGCACTACAACGCCTGTAAACAACGCTAGCACTACAACACCTGTAAACAACACTAGCACTACAACGCCTGTAAACAACGCTAGCACTACAACGCCTGTAAACAACGCTAGCACTACAACACCTGTAAACAACGCTAGCACTACAGCACCAGTAAGCACTCCGCCACTTTTAGAGCCAGCAATAGTCATCGCAAAGAAAGCGACGAAAGGTGATGACTTATTACACGGAACGAATAATAAAGATTCGATTAGTGGTTTAGCGGGTGATGATGAAATCTTAGGTTTTGATGGCAACGATACTTTAAAAGGCGACAAAGGCGATGACACACTCAGTGGTGGCAACGATAATGATTCATTATTTGGCGGTGACGGCGATGATTTGTTAAATGGCGATAACGGCAACGATTCGTTAAAAGGCGATAACGGCAACGACACATTGATTGGTGGCTTAGGCAAAGATCAACTCACAGGCGGCAAAGGCGAAGATACGTTTGTATTTATTTCAGCAGCAGACAGCGGTATTTCAAAAGCTGATCGTGATGTTATTCGTGACTTCAAGTCAGGAGAAGATACGATTGATTTATCTGGTCTTGTAAATAGCGAATTGCTTAGTGGCGTTATTAGTAAAACAGGGCTAGCTTTAGAAATCGCAACAACATCGTCTACGACAACTGGTACTGCAACAGATACCACTGGAAGGGCAACAACCAGCACAACTGGTAGTTCGACAACTGGCACTGCAACAGATACCACTGGAAGTGCAACAACCAGCACAACAGGGAGTTCGACAACTGGCACTGCAACAGATACCACTGGAAGTGCAACAACTAGCACTACAGGTGGTACGACAACTGACGCGTCAGGAAGCACTGCAACTGACATAGTTATTCCAGATTTAGAATTTATCATCGACAACGCTGATTTGTTGACACCTGATTTTGATGCAACCAACAAAGTTTGGTTTGAAGCACCAATAACGAGAGGAGCGGCGGGGATTCTCTATGTCAGTACCGACGCAGATATTGAACCAGAATTCTCAATTGAATTAACAGGTGTTACAAGCCTTACAGAAGATGATTTGATTCTTCTTGCTTAAATCTTAATTTTTAGCATGAAAAAGCGATGCTCATTTTATGAGGCATCGCTTTTTTTGTTTTTGTATTGATGAAAAAACTCGTTGAATTAACGCTCAATTTTCAAGAATTTAACGCCCACCAATTCTTTAAACGAATCTAATTCTTCATCATTAAGATCGACGTTTCGCTTAGAAACTATTTTAAAAGACGAGGTAATTTCATGATTGTTTGGTAAAACGACTCTGCAATTTTCATAAACCGTATTGGGGGTTAAAAAATAAGAGTATGACTCATCGCAGTTCAGCACAGAAAAGCCTGATTGGCTGACATCGTATAAACCAAGTTGAATTAAATTGATCAAAATTTCTTGGTTTTTCCGAGCATGTGCGGAACGTTCTTTTTCAGATTTTAATTTTGCAAGTAATTTGTCTCTGATTTTACTTGTCACTATTTCATAATTTTGCCTATATTCTTCGTCTGCTTCTTGCGAGGGACTAGAAAGAATAATTTCACAAAAACTTGAACTATCAGAAGGGATTTTTGTTCGATTATGCTGTCGGCGATTACTCCAATACAACATGCTAGGAATATACATGACAAAAACAGGACGACCTTTGTAGGAGATTTTTTTTATTGCCGTCACCGTAAAACAAACAAAAGTCCCCTGAAATACCGCATTAAACTCGACATACGGGACTGAAATTAGCTTTTTGTTCATGTCATCACAATCACCATACGCGAGCATCAACGTCCCATCTGCAACATTTATCTCCGTAATAGTCGTTACTAAACTCTCATTCTTTCCAAGTTTTGCCCTGATAGGACATCCACTTGCAATCAATGTTGATAAGTTTTTAATTATCAATAACCTATCATGTATTTTTGCATTTTTATTGTTAGTCATTTATTTCTATATTGAAAGTTTTTTGTGAGATAACTCGAATTATGTGAACCAGTTCCTACAATTTATTTTTGAAAAATTTACAATTCGCCCGTTTTTTTTTAACTTAAATTGTAGAGTTAGTGTGATGAGCAACGAAATAGAAAACGGGCTTGATTTTAAAGTAAATCCTAAGAATAAAAAACTATATGCTGTCATTTCGCCTTGCAACGACAAAATAGAACTTTCTGCACAAATTATCAAAGATCGCCTTGAACAAAGAAACCTGAATTGTTTGCTTATTAACGACAATTTAGTTTTTGAATTAGCGCATGAATATAATCGCGCCACCCATGAATCATTCGAATTTGAAATTGGCGAACAGCGCGATGCAACTTGTGAAATTCGTCTTTCTGACGACAAAATGCAAGCCTATCTCACGTTAACTCCCAATTTTGGCGGTAACGCGATCACCATTTTTGATGTTCGAAAACAGTTACTTGAAAAAAATATTGTGTACGGAATTGTTTCCGAAGAGGAAATTGAAGCAATTTTAAAGCAAGGTGAATCGCAAGATTTTGTCATCGCTCAAGGCATCGAAACGGTAGAAGGTGTCAATACTCAATTTGTTAGTCTAATTTCTGGTATAGATCAAAAAAAATCTCAACCACTCGTCAAAGAAGATGGCAGCGTTGATTTCAGAGAAATGAGTAATACCATTTCAATTGTTAATGCAGGAGAAGTGCTGATGGTACGCACACCGCCAATTGAAGGTAAAGCAGGGAGAAATGTTTTAGGTGAAATTGTTCAGCCTGCTGGTGGTGTAGACACCCCTTTTTCTAATGACAGAAAAGGCGTTTGTTTAAATCCTGAAAATGAAAACCAAATCATTTCTACCATAACAGGTCAGCCTGTTTTAGTGCCTAATGGTGTGATTGTCCTTCCCGTTCTCACGGTTAAACGTGTCGATTTAGCATCGGGTAACATTCATTTTAATGGTTCTGTTGTTGTAAATGGCGATGTTAAAGAAGGGATGACGGTTTATGCTGTCGAAGACATTACCATTGAAGGGAATGTGTTCAACTCCAAAATAGAATGTTTAGGAAATTTAACGATTAAAGGAAGCGTAACGGGAAACAGTGAATTATTAAGCCACGGAAATGTTGTCGTCAAAGGCGGAATTCAAGGTTATGGCAAAGCCGAAAAAGGGAAAGAGGGAAAAATTATTACACGAGGCTCTGCTGTTATAGGCTTTGTTGAAAACTTCATTATTGAAGCAGCAATAGACATTGTGATTGAACAATACTCGATGAATAACACCCTCATGGCACAAAATAAAATCATGGTTGGTCACAAATGTAAAAGTAACAAATCATCGATTATCGGCGGTATTACATGGGCAATGAATTCAGTCACGGCAAATGTGATTGGTTCAAGTGCAAACCTCAAAACACGCACTCAAGTAGGTTCAAATCCTTATATCCAAAAGCGGATTTTAGAAATAAAAGCGTCTTTATCTGCTAACGAAAAAAGTCAAAGAGACATCCTGACCGTTTTATCCTTTATTGAAAATCATCCTGAAAAAGGAAATGACGGCGTGTTAGAAAAACTTCATCGTACGTTGAGCAAGTTGACCCTCGAAAAAGAAGGACACGAAAGCGAACTAAAAGAGATGATTGCAAATATGAGTGTGATTGACACGGCAAAAGTTGTCGTAACGCAATACGTTTATTCAGGAAGCGAAATTCAAATCAATAATGTACTGTGGAAAGCACAAGAAAATAGAGGGAAAAGTGTCTTTAGAGTGGCAAAACGCGAAATGAATATAACCCTTAGATAATTTAACGACGATATTGAAAAAAGTGATTTAGTTAAAGTCTTCCCTTGTTCTGTGCCAAATCCGCTATAATTCGCGCTCATTTTTTTAATTTAATTTAGGAGCTTTAAAATTTATGGCGATTGAACGTACTTTTTCTATTATCAAACCAGACGCAGTAGCAAAAAATGTCATCGGCGAAATCTATAGCCGTTTTGAAAAAAACGATTTAAAAATCGTTGCCGCAAAAATGCTTCATTTAACTAAAGAACAAGCTGAAGGCTTCTACGCTGAACATAGCGAACGTGGTTTTTTCAATGACTTAGTTTCTTTTATGACTTCAGGTCCTGTGATTATGCAAGTTTTAGAAGGCGAAAACGCTGTTTTAAAACACCGTGAAATCATGGGCGCAACAAATCCAAAAGATGCGGCAGCTGGCACAATCCGCGCTGATTTCGCGTCAAGCATTGACGAAAACGCAGTTCACGGTTCAGACGCTTTAGAATCTGCTGCGCGTGAAATTGCTTACTTCTTCTCAGCAGAGGAAATCTGTGCAAGAACTCGTTAATCTTAAAAAGGTTAATTTGCTTGATTTCGACAGAAAAGGTTTAGCCGCCTTTTTTGTCGGGCTAGGCGAAAAACCTTTCCGCGCCACGCAATTGATGAAATGGATTTATCAAGAAGACGTGTACGACTTCGATGAAATGAGCAATTTGAGCAAATCGCTTCGTGCGTATTTGAATGAAAATTGTGAAATTGCCACACCTGAAATTGTGCTAGAGCAAATCGCTACTGACGGCACAATTAAATGGGCGATGCAAACGCATTGTGGCAATCGTATCGAAAGTGTTTTTATTCCTGAAGATGACCGCAACACATTGTGCATTTCGTCGCAAATCGGTTGTGCCTTGGCATGTAGTTTTTGTTCGACCGCGCAACAAGGTTTTAATCGTAATCTCACGACTTCTGAAATTGTCGGACAATTATTTGTTGCACAAAATCGCGTTGGCAAAGACCGCAGAATTACCAATGTTGTTTTAATGGGCATGGGCGAACCGTTACTCAATTTCGATAACGTGGTCGCCGCCGTGAATTTGATGATGGATGATTTCGCTTACGGTTTATCAAAACGCCGTGTCACGATTAGTTCGTCAGGTGTTGTGCCAGCGATTGAACGTTTAGGCGAAGCGTGTGATGTGAGTTTAGCGATTTCGCTTCATGCAGTGCGTGACGAATTGCGTGATGAACTGGTGCCGATTAACAAAAAATATCCGTTAAAAGAATTGATGGAAGCGTGCCGTGAAAACGCGAAAATCGCGCCACGTCGTTTTATCACTTTTGAATATGTGATGTTAGACGGCGTGAATGACACAATGGAAGATGCAAAAGGGCTGATTAAATTACTCAAAACTGTTCCGTGCAAACTTAATTTAATTCCGTTTAATCCCTTCCCAAATTCGCCTTATCGCTGTTCAAATAAAGAAACACTTTTAAAATTTAAAACGATGCTCAATGATGCAGGCATTATCACGACTGTGCGTAAAACGCGCGGCGATGATATTGATGCGGCGTGCGGTCAATTAGTCGGTCAAGTGGCTGACAAAAGTCGTCGGCATTTAAAACTGCAAAACATGGCGTAACAATGCGAATTTTCAACGTATTATTTTCAAGTCTTTTGTTAATCAATGTAATTGCTTGCGCGAGTATTGACGATGCAAAAACAGTCGAAAGCGATGCGGCAGATATTTATTTACAACTTGGCGTGCGTTATTTGAATTTGAATAAATTGGAAATTGCGCGAGAAAATTTGCAACACGCCATTCGCTTAGATTCTAAAAATGCACAAGCGTTTAATGCGCTCGCTTTTTTAGATGAAAAATTGGGCAAAATGGATGAAGCCCGTTCGCATTATCAAACGGCTATTTCACTTACACCTGAAGATTTAGGCGTAAGAAATAATTACGGGCGTTTTTTGTGTGAAGAAGGCGAAACACAAAAAGGCATTGAATTATTAACGGCGACAACAAACGACCGATTAAATGAGCGTCCGTGGCTTGCGATGACAAATTTAGGGCGTTGTTACATGAAGCTTGCCCAATACGGCGAAGCACAAACCTATTTTGAACAAGCTCTGCAACTCAACGAAAACTACGCTCCCGCGCTGCTTGAAATGCAAAAAGTGCATTATCAACAAGGTAATTTTTCGGCAGCAAAAGTGTATTTACAACGTTACGCGCAACAATCTGAGCAAACCCCTGAATCGCTGTTGATTGCCGCACAAATCGAAGGCGCGTCGGGGAATTTGGGAATGGCAAAACATTATGAAACTTTGCTTTTGACAAAATTTCCCCTTTCTACCGAAGCAAAGCGTTTTAAATTAGCGCGGTAACGAGATGATTACGATTATTCAGCGCGTCATGCACGCGAGTGTGACGGTGAATCACCAAAAAATCGGTGAAATTGAGCAAGGTATTCTGGCGTTAGTCGCGGTCGAAAAAACCGACACAACAGTAATTACAGCACGGCTTTTAGAACGGATTTTAAACTATCGAATTTTTGCTGATAGCAACGATAAAATGAACCTGAGTGTGCGTGACATTCAAGGTGGATTGTTATTAGTTCCACAGTTCACGCTTGCCGCAAATACCGACAAAGGCAATCGTCCGAGTTTCACCTCGGCGGCCCCCCCCGAATTTGGACGAGAAATGTTTTTTTATTTGCAACAACATGCGCTAAAAACGTATCCAAGCGTGCAATTTGGTGAATTTGGTGCTGATATGAAAGTTGCGTTGCTTAACGATGGTCCAGTGACTTTTACGCTAAAAGTGTGAGACAAAAAAATGGCGCACAATGCGCCATTTTCTTTTTTTATTGTTTTCTATTTTAGCGATTCTTGGTAACGCACAACGCTATCGAGAATTTCTTTTTTCGCTTCTTCAATTCCGAACCAACCTTCGATTTTTACCCATTTGCCTTCTTCTAAATCTTTGTAATGTTGGAAAAAGTGAGCAATTTTAACAAGTGTAATTTCGGGAATATCGTCGTAGCTTTGAACTTTTTTATAAAACGGTGTGAGTTTATCAACAGGCACCGCTAACACTTTTCCGTCATGCCCTGCTTCGTCTTCCATTTTTAAAATACCAATTGGACGGCAACGCACAACGCAACCGCTCAGTAACGGTGCAGGCGCAATCACTAACACATCAACAGGGTCGCCATCGTCAGAAAGCGTGCTAGGAACGTACCCGTAATTGGTTGGATATTGCATTGCTGTTCCCATAAATCTATCAACGGTTAAAGCTCCTGTATCTTTATCCACTTCATATTTAACAGGGTCGCTGTAAGCGGGAATTTCAATAATAACGTTAATATCGTTGGGTAAATCTTTGCCTGCTGGCACGCGCATTAGTGACATAAAATCCTCTTTTTTTAAGGTGAAAGTTTTCGAATTGCGGCATTATACCAGACTTACGTTGTGCTTTTTAGCAGGGGAAATAAATGCAAGGGCGTTTAGAAAAAATGGTCGCTACTCACGACACGCCAATTCGTTACGAATTAGTTTTAAATCATCAGCGCGTGCCATTAAATCAATTTATTGGGCAAACCGTGACATTGCAACACACAGGAAATATCTACTGTTTGCATTGCAATATGCCAACAAAGAAAAGTTTTAATCAAGGTTATTGCTATTCATGTTTTTCGCGTCTTGCAAAGTGCGATATGTGCATGATGAAACCTGAGATTTGTCATTTCGATGCGGGAACGTGCCGCGAGCCGAATTGGGCGCAGTCGTTTTGTTTTCAGCCACATTTTGTATATTTGTCGAATACCAGCGGTTTAAAAGTCGGTATTACGCGCCACAATCAACTTCCCACACGTTGGATTGATCAAGGCGCAATTCAAGCGTTGCCGATTTTTCAAGTTACCACGCGCAAAATGTCAGGACTCATCGAAACACTTATTGCGCGGCACGTTGCCGATAAAACGCAATGGCAACGCATGCTCAAACATCAAATTGAACCGTTAGATTTAATCACGCAGCGTGACCGATTAGTGGCGATTTGCGCTGACGAATTAAAGCAATTGAATCAAAACGAGATGACGTTTTTAAGTGATGCAAACGTGGTGGATTTACATTATCCAATCGACATTGCGCCAACGAAAGTTAGCGCGTTGAATTTTGATAAAACGCCGCACATTTCAAGTATTTTGCACGGCATTAAAGGACAGTATTTAATTTTTGAAAAAGGCGTTTTGAACGTGCGGAAATTCGGCAGTTACGAAGTCATTTTTTCAGCGTAAAGAAATTCCCAACGGATTTTTGAGGTCAATGCCATCCATAAACGGAATACGCCGATCTTGATGCGTGATTTGGTAAATTTTGCCCAACCAATTATTGAAAACGGCTTTTGCCGTATCACGCCAAGTATTATCCAAATACGGACGCACAAGATGTTCAGGAAATTCAGGGAACGCTGCACTTTGTGTTTTGGCTGATTTAACTTTTTGCTTGTAGTTATGAAAAATCGCTTTTAATTCGTCATTAAAATAATGCTTGGGATAAGGCGGATAGTCTGCAATTTCACCGCGATAAAAACGCACTACTTCACGCTTATATTCTTTAAGCAAACTAATATCGTCGTATTCGGGATGTCCTTGAAAAAACACAATCCGAAAACCGTCTTCACTGGTGGCTAAATGCACGCCAGCTTCTTCACTTGCAACCAGAATCTGCAAACCGTGTTTTTCCATATCACTTTGAAAAATTTCGTTAAAACGTGAATGTGGCACATCAAAACGGGTGTTAATTTCCACAACCAGCGGATGCGTTCTATCGACTAATGTATGTGAAAACACGCCCCAACGCTTTTCAGGCAAACGCGTTCTCGCAACACCGTAGCAATAATGAATAATCGCGTGCGTTGCCAAACAAGAACATAAAATCGAGGTCACATTTTCTTTTGCCCACGAAAAAACTTCGGTCAACGGTTCCCAAAAATCCTCATCAGGCAAATACGAACCTGTGACATTTGCACCACTGATAATGAGCGCGTCTAAACCGTCTTCTTTGATTTTTGAAAATGACTCGTAGTATTTATCAATATGCGCCTGTGTTTCTGCGCTACGCGGCAAACCCTCGATGGTGAACGGATGAACATGAAATTGTGCAATTTGATTACACGCGCCAACTAAACGAAAAAATTGCCGCTCCGTTGCTTCTAACGCCGCATCAGGCATCATGTTGAGCAAACCGATATGAATTTCTCGAATTTCCTGATGGCTTGCACGTTTCGGGTCAATAATTTCTTCGCCTTCTTCGCGCAACCGTTCAAATGTCGGTAAATCAGTATGTGCAACTAATGGCATCGATTCCTTTCCTCAACCTGTTTGTTTGGCTAACGCGCTTGCAATCAAGGCAATAAAATCATCTTCGGTTTGGACTTTTGCCATGTCGTTGCCGCAAATGGTGTAACCGTATTTCTCAGCAATGGCTTCATAACGCGGTACACGCGCTTTGAATAATTCAGGAAAAACCCATGTCACAAATTCATCAGGTGGCATTTCCTCCGTTGAAGCATAATTTTTTAATGCTAAAAATTCGGTCAATTTTTCGTCTAAAAAGGCTTCACGGTAATAAAGCGGTTTAGGTTCTTGGCGAGCGCGGTCAATGATGGTTTGTTCCAATTCAGGCGGAATTCTGATGTAAATAATGAGCGTATTTTCTGCTAAAACGTTCAATGTTTCATCGCAATCTAACTCACAAACACTGCCTCCTGCGTCGTTGATGAAATGGTGATAACCGTAAATATCTTCAGCATTATGAATAAACGCAGGGACATCTTTCATCGCTTCAATTTCCGCGACGCGATGCAAATTTTGTCGATGTTTAAATTCTTTAAGCGATAAACCACCTTTGTTCGCATCGCCTAATTTTCCTAAATAACTCGACACAGCATTTAAATTATCAAACGAAATTTTGCTTTTGATATAAAGCGAATCTGAGCGCAATAATTCACGCAAAAAAGGCACGCTCATCGCATGGCGTTTGATGTTATCTAAAATCGGTTCTTTGAGATATTTTGTGCCAATTCGATAATCGCCCGAATAGTGATACCACTTTGATTTGGGTAATTTATCGGCAAGTGTGGTTTTGCCCGCGCCCGACATAGCGAGGAGCGTAATGCGTTTTGATTTCCAATCAATGAATTCTTGAGCTGTCATTCTCATAATTTTGTGCCTTTTTTAAGTAGGTAGTTTTGATAAATTATTCGGTTGTTACGAGTTTCAACCCCGACGGTAACGCTTCACCGAAAATTTGTTTTTCTTCTTTTTCGCTGAGTTCTTTCACGCTTTCAACCATTTCCAACCACGATGCGGAAGCTTTTGAAAGTTTTAATTTTTCTAAAACTTGTCCGCGCATTTCGGTAGAAATATCACGCGCTCTATCACCGCTCATCCGTGAAATTAACGTTGCTGCAAAACCAATTTGTGGTGTTTTTTTCCAGTCTTCTTTGAGCATTTGAGTTAGCCAAGATTCAACGACTTCAGCAGAAATGACATTATGCGAACTGCCGTGAAATGGAATTCGTGCGCCAATTCGCCCGACTGCCCACCATGTTTGATTTGATTCACTGGCTTTTTCTAAACGTTTTAATAACCAATCACCGAGCTGCACTTTTTTCGCCACAGGCAAACGTTCCAACACCGCCGCTAAACGTACAATGTCATCGTAACTGCGGATTTTAAGTTGTTTTGCCACACCTGGTTGACGTGCTGCCGCTGGGTCGATGTATTTGGTAATATCGGCAAAAATGGTTTCTTGCGCTTGCTGCGATAATCCGCCTGCAATGCGTCGCCAAAGTGTCCACCATTCCGCCCAGTTTTGTGATTCGCTCACAAATTGAATGCCTTGCGGGTACATTTTCCAAAGCTGTTCGACGCGCCAATCATCAAGCGGATAACCAAAACCTGGTCGCGCACAATAACCAATCAAACTGAGCCATACGCGCTCATGTGCCTCTGTTCGACGGCGATATTTTTCACCTTCTAAAAGCGTATTAAACAATGTTCTCAGCAACGGTGAATTCCATTCACTTCGTGCTTGTCCAGTCATTTTTTCTAAATCGGCACGCAAATTTTTCACCGCATTTGGCGCAACTTGTTTCGATTTCGCGCCAAAAATATCACTGATTTTCTCGCACAATGCGTCTAAATTTTTCGGTAATTCATCAGATTGATTTGAAACTGCCGCACCACGTCGCAATTGAAATTCAACATTCCAACGTTGTTTTGGATTTTCAATGGAAACGCATTGAATTTTCAGCGTGCCAACTTCTGTTTGCATCACCGCAAGTTCCACTAAAACTTCGTTGGTCGAATCGCTTTCAAATGCAACGGCAAGCGGTGGCAACGAATGAAAATCGTCGGTAATCTCAGTAATGTCGCCTGATTTGAAAATACTGTCGCCAATCGTCGAAGCTAAATGAAAACGAACAGGCGTTCCAAGTCGCAACGCGAAACGGTGATTTTTTAAAATGATTTCTTCACCTTCTTCACTGCCGCGCGGCAAAATGCAAATGCCTTGTTTTTCGGTTTCATTGGTATCAACGAGCAAAAAATAACTTCGCGCCGCGCCGCCACCGATTTTTAATTTCTTTTCGCGTCGTGCCACCGCGTAACTGACAGCACCAAACGCAACCGCTAATTCTGGATGTTGATTTTCTAACAGAATCGGTGTTTTTTCGCGCCACGAACTGAGCAATTCAATGGCGCGTTTTGTAATCGGTTGACTACGAAACACACCGCCATTTAAAAGTAACGCATCGGGAACAATTGAATCAATTTGCAACGCATCTTTTGCGGCGTGTTCGTGAAGTTTTAAAAATCCTGCAATGTGTTTGCTCACCGCAGGTTCAGCGGCATACGGCAAACCAAATTCCACCACGCCACTGCGTTTTTTATCAGGCAATTCATTGAGTTTTGAAAGCGGGAAAAAACCATCGAGTGCAATCGTACGAACTTCGTCGCGTGTCAACGTTGCGGCGCGTGTACCACCGAATAATTTTGAACCGCTTGCCAATAAAGTGACTTTCACCGATTCGGGCGCATCTTCGGCAAGCAAAGATTCTTTTGCTCTGCGGCATTGTTCAAGTAATTGCGACAATTCGGCCGCAGATAAACGTTTTTCATCGCCCGTTAAACGTGATTCCAAAGTGTGCGCTAAGGCTAAATCCAAATTATCACCACCCAACATCAAATGGTCGCCGACACCAATTCGGGTCAATTTTGGTTCTTTTTCGCCTGCTTCGACTTTGATTAACGTTAAATCCGTTGTGCCTCCGCCAACGTCGCACACCAGAAGCAAATGCACGTCGGCGAGTTTTTCGTTCAACGTTCCCGCGTTGCAACGTAGCCAATCGTAACAAACGGCTTGTGGTTCTTCGAGTAATCGAACATTTTGCAAACCCGCGATTTTTGCCGCTTCCAATGTCAAAGAACGTGCGCCTTCATCGAAGGAAGCAGGAACGGTAATAACAACGTCTTGCTGTTCGAGTGGCGAGTCAGGATGTTGATGCAACCAAACCGTGCGAACGTGCGCCAAATAACTCGCACTCGCTTCAAGTGGCGAAACTTTTAAAACGTCTTCGCTTGCGCCCCAAGGCAAAATCGCCGCACTGGGGTCAACCGATGGATGCGAAAGCCAACTTTTTGCACTGGTGACAAAACGTCCTTTGGTTTTTGCACCTAAAACGCGAGCGGCTTCACCTAAAATCGCATTGTCATTTGCTGTAAAAGCTAACGTGTCGTTTGCAATTTCGCTGTCTGCTGGATGATAACGAACCGATGGTAACAGTGGACGCGCAGTAACTTGCCCAACATCAACAAGTTGTTCAATCGGGAAAAGTTGGATGTTTTGCGTATTGGAAACGGGCGCATAAGCAACAACGGTATGCGTTGTGCCTAAATCGATACCGACTAAAAATTGAGGTTGTTTTGTTTTCACTAAGATGTTGAGCCAAATAGGTTGTTTGAAACGAGAATAATAAATGAATTAAAGGTGATTGATGGTTGCGTAATGCAACGCACCAAGCAAAACCACCTCAGGTTGCGTGCAAACGTTGACGGGAAATTTTTCAAGCGTCGTGCGAAAACGTCCTTTTGCTAAAAAGCCTTCTAAAAATGCGCCTTGCTGCAAGACAGGCAAACACTTTGCAGCAATGCCGCCTGCTAAATAAACGCCGCCTGTGGGCAAACATTTCAATGCTAAATTCCCCGCCTCTGCGCCGTAAATTTTTGAAAATAATTGCATTGTTGCAACGCATAATTCATCGCTATTTTCGACTGCTGCCGCGCCAATCACGGCGGCTTTATCGCTTGTTGCATTCAATTCGGTTTCTATTTGATAGGTCAAATGATGCACATTCGATTCTTCTAAAAACTCGTGAATTGCCTCGATGCCTGCACCTGAAACTAAACGTTCATAACTAACGTGTTGTGGAAAACGCGCTTGCATAAATTCAAGTAATTGCATTTGCTCTGTGTCGGTGGGTGCAAAATCACAATGCCCGCCTTCGCTGGCAATTACATGATGTTTTTCGCCATCATGGAAAATAATTGCCTCACCCAATCCTGTGCCTGCTGCTAAAACAGCGCAATTTCCGATTTGTGCTTTAGCACTTGGATTCAATTGAACAAATTCATTTTCAGGCAGCGATAAAATCCCCCACGCAGCGGCTTCTAAATCATTAAGTAATTTTACGTTTGCACAATTCACCGATTCGCCAATTTCACGGCAAACTAATTTCCAAGGTAAATTTGTGGTTTCACAATCGCCATTCACAATCGCGCCTGCAACACCGATACAAACCGCATCAATTTTCACTGTTGGAATTAACGATAAAAACTCGCTAAGTAATTCGTGAAAAGTGGCGTAATTCGTACTCGAAAATTTGTGTTTTGCAATGCAGTTTCCGTTGTCAAAAATGGCGAGCAACGTTTTTGTACCACCAATATCGCCTGCTAAAATCATGACATTATGTCTCTGGAATAAATGAAGTCAGGGCGGATTTAACCCCGCCCTGCGATAATCGAAGATTTCAAATATAAATCAGCAATGATTACACATCATCGTCCAAATCTTCAGCTGATTTATCGTTGAAATAACTTGGCGCAACGCTAATGAGCAACGTAATTAACGTTGCCAAATAAGGCACAGCTTGCACGGCTAAAATTGCCATCCATAATTTGCCGTTCAAGTTGTCGAGATATTCCAAACGACTGATTTCGAAAATGCCCCAGCCAAGCAAAATCAGCAGCAACAACTCTTGTTGAATGACACGCAAACCTGCAAAAACCGCGCTTTGTGATTCATATTTTGGCGTACGCATAAACGGTTTACCTGAGGTGAACAACCCTTGAATTGTTCCCAATGCCACAGTATGTGTTAAGGCTAAACCTGATAATGCGGCACCTAGTGAATTCCAAATCGAACACGGAACACGCGCTTGATATAGCCATAAACCGCGAATGATTTTGAAGGCAAACAGACCAACCGTCGGCATCAAAAAGACGATTGAGGGTAATTCAGGATGCTCTGCAAAACGAATTAACACCGTAATAATTAAACTCGCCATTGTGAAAACCAATGCAAGTGCGTCTGAAAACCACGGCAACCAGCCCGCAATAAAATAGTATTTTTGTGCGGTAGTGAGCGGTGATTTTTTGGTAGGTAAAAAGCTGCGCCAATGGGCTTTGATAATTTGCATCGCGCCATAAACCCAACGGAAACGTTGTGTCATATAGCCAGAGAACGTATCAGGCATCAAACCACGACCGAAGGAATCTTTCACATAAACTGAATCGTAACCCGCTTCATATAAACGTAAACCCAGTTCACTGTCTTCACAAATGCACCATTCTGACCAGCGTCCGACTTCGATTAACGCGGATTTACGAATCATCGTCATCGTGCCGTGTTGAATAATGGCGTTATATTCGTTGCGTTGCACCATGCCGATATTGAAAAAGCCCGCATATTCCCAATACGAAAACTCTTTAAATGTACTCTGATGACGGTCACGATAATCTTGCGGCGATTGAATGAAACCGACTTTGGGATTATCAAAATACGGCACCATACATTTGAGCCAATCAGGTGATAAAACGTAATCACTATCGATAAGCGCAATGATTTCAGCATCAGGCGCAGTTTGTTCGAGCGCGTGATTGATTGCGCCTGCTTTGTAACCAGGCCAATTTTCTAAATGGAAGAATCGGAAACGCTCACCTAAACGTTCACAATCTTCTTTCACAGGCATCCAAACGGCATCGTCTTTAGTGTTGTTATCCATGACTAAAACTTCAAAGTTTGGATAATCCACTTTTGCCAAGGCTTCTAACGTTTTGCGAACCATCAACGGCGGTTCGTTGTGAATTGGCAAATGCAACGAGACTTTTGGATATTTAAATTCTGGCGACGGCGTGAGTGGCTCAAAAGTACGAATGGTTTTTCGATGCCACACGACTTCGGCAATTTCTAAACTTTCAATCAATAAAATTGAAGTCGCTAAAATTTGCATCAATACCATCAAGCCCCACAAAATCAACGTTAATGTCGTTTGATATTGGTGTGCGCCACTTGAAACTGTCCAAAAAATGACCGATGCCGCGAGGTTTGCCATCAAGCCAAAAAAGAAAATGCCCGATAATTTCAAACTGCTACGCGTTACGACAATTAAGCCCATCAGTAGCAAACTGAAAACGGACGCACCTGCTGCCCAATTTCCCCAATCGGGCATCGGCATGACATCACCATCCATTGGGTATTTTGCTTGGCGGTCAGCATTGAAAATACCCCAGTACGCACCTGCTGACCCTTCGATGGATTTTTTCCAAGGTTGGTCAAAGGCTTCCACGACGTAATAAGTAATTTTCTCTTTGTCGGCACGATTTAAAAAGTCGCGTAAAAACTTCGCTTGATTTGCAACCGAAGCCGTCGCATGTTTGACAGGTTGCCCATCAGAAGGCCAACCGACCTCTGTAATGATGACGGGCTTGTTTGGGTAAGCTTTTTTCACATCGTTGTAGCGGTCAAACACATAATCCACGGCATCTTCAGCGGCTATGCCTTCCCAATAAGGCAGAATGTGAATCGCAATAAAATCGACTTCATCAACAAGTTTAGGGTGTTTAATCCACACGTCCCACGTTTCAGAGGTACTCACGGGACGATTGCCGCTACTTTGTTTTACATCACGAATATAACCAATCAATTCTTCTTCGGTCACATCGCCACGCAATAACACTTCGTTACCGACCATAAGACGAATTAACTTGGGATTATATTGCTTGCTGATTTCAATCAGCGTATCGACTTGGCGACGATTTTCTTCTAAATCCACACCAATCCACGCGCCAACGGTAGAATTCAGATTATGTTTTGCAGCAAGTTCAGGAATTTTGTCTAAGCCTTTTTCTTTGGCAACGTTATACGTCCGCACCGCGAACACCCTATCTTTGAGCAAGGCAAAATCACTTTCAATTTCTTCTGCATTTGGGAATGTATTACTGGTTTGTGTATCTTGCTTTCGCATTGGGTCGTACGTTACGCCCATCGTGGTTTTTGTCCACGGTTGCAGTTGCAGCGGGTTATTAACGTAACTCCAGATGCTGAAATTCACCGCAAGTAGTAACAATAAAGTTAATAAAATAACGAATTTTCTTATCATTGTGTGGGTCGTTTTTTTAAGGTGGAAGGTTGGACTTCAAAAATAGGTGCAAATCATACTAATAAAACGCGCGTTCGTGTTATTTCAATTTGTAGTCACCGTCGCTTCTATACATTGCAACACAAAGATTTTACAATACTTAGCAAGTTGAGCATTGCGCCTTAACTGTTCACTTTTCCTAGCCACTTACCGCGCTATTTCATGATTAAACAACTCATTGAATTTTTCCCAATTTTACTTTTTTTCATTGCATTCAAACTCTATGATATTTACGTTGCAACCGCCGTTGTTATCGTGGCGACCATTTTGCAAGTCGCCTTTGCGTGGTTTAAATATCGTAAAGTGGAAACCATGCAATGGATTACGCTCGCGTTAGTCGTAGTCATGGGCGGATTAACGCTGATTTTACATGATGAACAATTTGTAAAATGGAAACTCTCGATTATCGAATGGCTTTTCGGTGCCGCGTTTTTGGGCAGTCAATTTTTTGGTCAAAAACCGTTTATTGAACGCATGATGTCTAGCCAATTAACGTTACCGAAAAACGTGTGGAAAACCTTAAATTTGTGCTGGGCAGGCTTTTTTATCGGCGTTGGTTGTTTAAACGTTTTTGTAATGTTTAATTTCGATACTAACGATTGGGTGACGTTTAAAACCTTTATCGTTCCTGCAATGATGGCGGTTTTCATCGTGCTGCAAATGATTTTCCTCTACAAATTTTTACCCGATAGTGAGGCTTGAAAGAATGCTTTACACCATTATTAGTGAAGATGTTGCGGACAGTTTGCAAAAACGGCTTTCAGTTCGCCCAGCACATTTAGCGCGTTTGCAAGATTTGCAAGATGCGGGAAGGTTAATTCTTGCTGGGCCTCATCCCGCCATTGATAGCGAAAATCCCGCCGAAGCAGGTTTTACAGGCAGTTTAGTCGTTGCGGAATTTGCCAGTTTAAAAGACGCTCAAAACTGGGCGGATGCCGATCCTTACGTTGACGCAGG
>JAQTOT010000149.1 GCA_028713145.1 Methylococcales bacterium | reverse complement strand
CTGTATTTGCCATTAGTCCAGGTTTAACTGCGAATTTACTTGCTGCCGCGCAAAAAAGTTCAATCGCGCTAATTCCTGGTATTTCAAGTTTGTCAGAACTCATGCTCGGCATGGAATACGGTTTAGACCATTTCAAATTTTTCCCCGCTGAAAATGCTGGCGGTGTACCGATGTTGAAAGCGATTGCGGGCCCTATTCCGCAAGTTACTTTCTGTCCAACAGGCGGTATTTCGCTTAAAAATTACAACGAGTATTTAGCCCTTCCAAATGTCGCGTGTTGTGGCGGTTCATGGCTTGCACCTGCTGATGTTGTGGCAAATAAAGATTGGGCGAAAGTGACGCAACTTGCACAAGAAGCCATTGCTGGCGTAAATCGTTAATTTTGTTCGTTTATCAAAATCGAGAAAAATCATGACCCAAACACGCACATTTACTTTATTAGACGAGAATTCGCAGTTACTTTGTGAATTACCTGTTTTTAATGGAACAATTGGACCTGATGTGATCGATGTTCAAGCCTTGTACAAAAACACAGGAATGTTCACCTTTGACCCAGGTTTTAATTCGACAGCGAGTTGCGCGTCATCGATTACTTACATTGACGGCGAAGCAGGCATTTTACGTTATCGTGGTTATCCGATTGAAGAACTCGCAAAACGTGGCTCATTTTTAGAAGTCTGTCATTTATTGCTTTATAGCGAATTACCGACGGCTGAAAAATTAAGTGCATTTGAACAAAATATCACCATGCACACGATGGTTCATGACCAGTTGACTAACTTTTTCAAAGGCTTTCGCCGTGACGCGCATCCGATGGCAATTATGGTCGGCGTGGTTGGCGCGTTATCCGCTTTTTATCACGATGCACTGGATATAAAATCGGAAAAAGACCGTGAATTAAGCGCAATTCGGCTCATTGCAAAAGTGCCAACCATTGTCGCGATGTGTCACAAATACAGTACGGGCTTGCCGTTCATGTATCCGAATAACAGAATGAGCTACGTTGAAAACTTTATGTTCATGATGTTTGCAACACCTTGTGATTCGTACAAACCTAATCCTGTTTTAGTGCGTGCGTTAGACAGAATTCTCGTTTTGCACGCTGACCATGAACAAAATGCGTCAACCTCAACCGTGCGTTTAGCGGGTTCAAGTGGCGCAAATCCCTATGCGTGCATCACGGCAGGGATTGCTTGTCTTTGGGGCGCAGCACACGGTGGTGCGAATGAAGCGGTTTTAAATATGCTTGAACAAATTGGCGACGTGTCAGAGATTCCAAAATTCATTTTGCGTGCAAAAGACAAAAATGATCCGTTCCGTTTAATGGGTTTTGGGCATCGGGTTTATAAACATTACGATCCGCGTGCCGTATTGATGCGCGAAACCTGTTACGAAGTGTTAGAAGAACTTGGTTTGCAAGATAATCGCTTGTTCAAATTAGCGTTAGAACTCGAAAAAATTGCGCTTGAAGATGATTATTTTATTGCCCGCAAATTATATCCAAATGTCGATTTTTACTCGGGGATTGTGCTTCACGCACTTGGCATTCCAACGAATATGTTCACCGCGATTTTTGCAATGGGACGTTCAATTGGTTGGATTGCTCATTGGGATGAAATGATTGCAGATCCAGATCAACGCATCGGTCGCCCACGTCAATTGTACACGGGTGAAACAAAACGTGACTTGCCACCTCAACACCGTTAATTTTTCGTTTCTATGACTATGAAAAAAAATACTGCTCATCAAATTGCCTCTGTTTTAACCGAAGCGTTGCCGTATATTCAACGTTTTAAAAACAAAGTTATCGTGGTGAAATTCGGTGGTAATGCCATGATTGACGAGGCATTGAAACACAGTTTTGCGCGTGACATTGTGCTGATGAAATCGGTGGGGTTAACGCCGATTGTGGTTCATGGCGGAGGGCCTCAAATTGGGAATTTACTGACAAAACTTGGCAAAACATCCGAATTTATTGATGGTATGCGCGTGACCGACACCGAAACGATGGACGTTGTGGAAATGGTTTTAGGCGGTTTGGTGAATAAAGAAATCGTCAATTTAATCAATCAACACGGCGGCAAAGCGGTTGGTTTGACGGGCAAAGACGGAAACTTTATTCGGGCAAAAAAAATCAAACTCAAAAAAGCCGCTGTGGATAGCGAAGCGTTTGAATTGATTGATTTAGGTCACGTTGGTGAAGTCACGGCAATTGACACGTCAGTTTTGGATATGCTGGGTGCGAGTGATTTTATTCCTGTCATTGCACCGATTGGCGTTTGTGAAGATGGACATTCTTACAATATCAACGCCGATTTAGTCGCGGGCAAAATTGCTGAAGAATTGAATGCTGAAAAGCTCATTTTGCTCACCAATACAGCGGGGATTTTAGATAAACAAGGTGAACTTTTAACAGGTTTGTCGCTGGCTGATATTGATGATTTGATTGCTGACGGCACGATTTCTAGCGGCATGATTCCAAAAACACGTTGTGCAACGGATGCGTTAAAAGGGGGCGTAACCAGCGTTCATATTATCGATGGACGAGTTGAACACGCTGTTTTACTCGAATTATTTACCGACCAAGGTGTGGGAACGTTGTTGTTAAATCGTTAGCCAATAAAAAAGGCGTTACAGTTGTAACGCCTTTTTTTATGCTTAAAAATTCGTAATCAACGACATTCTAAAACTTACAGGTTCAACTGGGTGAAAATGGATGTCATTAACAGGATCGCCATTCCCCGTATAACAAGGGTCGGTTTTTAAACATGAGCTGTAAAAGTAATCAATCCCGCTGTCTTTGCGATTCAAAATGTTGAACACTTCCGCTTGAATTTTGACGTGTTTATTGAATTCATAACCAAGCGTACTTGAAAGCATCAACGTTTCTTGTGAACGCACGCTGTTATCTTCAATCAACGCTCTTGGACCAAAATAACGCAATCTTGGACCACCGTAAAAACCACCCAAAATATCGTGAGCTGTTACGCCTGACGCAATAACGGTTTCTACCGCACCAGGAATGTAACTGCCTTCGGCTGGACTGCCTTGAAAACGCGCTTTTGAAAAACTCAAATCCGCATCAAATGTCAGCCAATCGTTAGGTGAATAAAAGTTTGCCGATTCAATCCCGTAACGACGACTTGGATGCCCTGCTTCTGTTGTTCCTGCGTCGCCAACAAACACTAATTCTGAATCAATATCGAGCCACCAAATTGCTAGCGTGCTGTTTAAACCTTCTACCCAATTACTACGCACACCAATTTCTGCGCCGTAAGTACGAGCCAAAGGAACGGCTTTTTGAATGGAATTTCCATCCGCATCGGTTGAATTTCCTGTTGATGGGTCAACTTTTGTATTAACACCACGCGCATCGTTACTGTGAAAACCTAAACCGCCGTTTAAATAAAATTCTGTTTCTGCCCATGGGCCAAACACCATGCCCAATTTTGGACTAACCATGCCATCATAAACTGTACCGTTATTAGCATTTTGATTACTTTTTGACACGTTGAAACGATAGCCATCAAACCGTACACCCAAATCTGTTTTAAACCAATTTGTCCACGTCGTTTTGTTGTCGAAATACGGACTTAACGTGCTTTCCCAAATCGTATCGTTACGAATGTAATGCAATAATTGCTGCGCTTTGGTGTGTGTTAAAGAGTTTTGAATGTTGTCGTTACGAAATTGCAAACCAATGGTACTTTCGGAATCAAATTGTCCGAGTTTATGAAAAATCGTGTGCGACGCTTTAAAACCCGTGACGTAACGTTTATCAGGTTGTCCGAATTGGTCGCCGTTGACCGCGTCATCTTGGAAAAAGGTGAAATTTGAGTACAAATCGAGCGAGGTAAATAATCCATACGCCATGATTTGCGATTTGCTGTTTTTATCTTGACGATGCCACTCACCTGTCACGCTATAACGGTCAGAGCGTCCGCCGTCGGTTGGATCGATTGCACCAAAACGCCCAATGGAATCCGCTAAACCGCTGTCCACAGCACGTTTTGGAATTTGATCAGTTGAATTCCAATCCGCGCCCATCGCCATCCCTGTGATGCTAAAACCGCTATTTCCATATTCTTCGCTGTATTTCAACACGCCGTTGAATTTCAAATACTCGTTGCTCACATCCCACGGACCACCATTGTGAACGGTTTCGCCTGCGTAAAGTAATTTACCGTTGCCAACTTTTTGAGACCCCATGACCACACCGCGATAATAATCAAACATCCCGCCTGTGAATTTCACCATGTGGTCGGGTAAATCACTCATATATTGAATGTTTGCCGAACCTGCGCTCGAAAAATCCCCCGTATCAGCATAGTAATTCCCTTTTTGATAATTCACCGTTTTTATCAATTCAGGAATTAAAAAATTGGTATCCATCCAACCTTGACCATGCGAATGTGACGGTAAATTCACAGGCACGCCATCAACCTGTGTTAAAAAATCTGTGCCGTGATCTAAATTAAATCCGCGCAAATAATACTGCGCGGCTTTCCCTTCGCCGCTGTGTTGCGTTGAAATTAAACCTGGTACGGTTTCAAGCACTTCGCTTGGTCTGGTAATGGGACGATATTTTAATTGTTCTTGTCCGACGTTTCCAACAGACGCGCTGCCTGCAATGCCAATAAGTGAATCCGCGCGTTGCGTAATGACAATGTCATCAAGTTCAACAGGCTCATTGTCTTTTTTTGCCGATTTGGCTTTGGTTGATTTTTCTTTTTGTATTTGTTCAGCAGCGGCTAAATCCGAAGTAGATTCGATAAATTCGGCGTGTGCGTAAGCTGAAAAACTCGCCAAAATCGCAAGCGATAACAGCGTGTGTTGAAAGGGATGATTTTTTTTCATGATTTTCCTCATTGTGATTATTGTTGTGGAGTTAAAAAATTGTGTTTTTTCAAGGCAAAAAAATCCATCATTCGCTTTTTGCAAACGTTAGGATTTGAAGCTGAAAAAAGAGGATTTGAACGCGAAAGCGTTAAGGGTGAAACGAAAAGCAATTGAAACAACGAGCGAGGAATTTTGAATAAAAAAACAAAATCAGGTCGTTGTTTCACATAAAAAACGTAGCACACAAATTGCGAAACCATAAAAACAAGCAATAGCATACTCAAAACGAAATACGTTTTTATGGGAGTAAAAAGTGGCAAAACGGATTCAAGAAGTGGTGAAAAATTCAGCCATTGCGGCGATGAATTTATCACAGGGGATTTTTCAATCGAGACAGTTTCAGGTTGCGCGACGTTATTTTTTTGAGCAGTTTGTGAATATGTCGTACTGTTTACCGTTTCAGTGGAAACGACAACATTTAACGCTTGTGCAATGAAAAAGGCGATGGAAAGTAAAATGACTTTTGCCATCAAAATGCCCGCGCCATGTAGCAGCAACGTGGCAATCATAAAACCGAGCGTATAAGAAATTAAACTTGCAGAAGTCGAGATTTCTTGCCCGTGTGCGTAGCCGTGAAAAAAGGCGAAAAACGCCACAATTAGCACGTTGATTCGGATGTCAAAACGTACTTTTCGAATAATTAAAAAGCTAAAAACTAAGCAGGATAAAACGATTAAAATTTCTGCACTTGGCACAGCCAGATATTGCGCCGCACCTGAAATGCCGCCCAAACTCATCACACTAACAAAAGTTGCAGGCAATAACCAAATCGCTTTGCCACGCAATTGCGCTGCCCAAATACCAACGCCAAGCATCGTAACTATGTGATCCCAACCTTCAAGCGGATGAGAAAAACCGCTGTTTAAATCAATAACAGAAATATCAGTCATAGAATAAAAAACGCACAAAAAAACGCTCATTAGCAAAAAAGCTAACAAAGATAAGCGTTTTAAAAATGACATTTTTGTAAGCATAACGACATGTTTTCCTGTTGAAATAAAGCGGCGCATTCTACGCAAATTGAAATTTTTAGCCAATTTTCACAAAATAAATCCTACAAAAGCGTTCGTTCAATTAACCAATAGCTGCCTGCTAAACAAACACCAACGGATGTAACGGGAACGAAGTATTTTTCGACAAATGGTTTTGTGTGTAACCACCAAATAATGGGCAATGAAATGGATGTGACAATTAACTGCCCCATTTCAACACCTAAATTGAACGAAAATAACGGCACTAAAATACCCGTTTCGATACTGGTGATGTTCATTTCTTGCAATACCGCCGCGAAACCAAAACCGTGAATTAAACCGAATGCAAACGTTAGATATTTTCTGCCTTTAGGCTCTTTGACGATGAGATTTTCTAACCCAACGTACACAATCGATGCGGCAATTAACGGTTCAACAATCGTGCTGGGAATCGTAACCAAATTCATACCTGCGAGTGCAAGCGTTATCGAATGAGCAATCGTAAAAAACGTGATAATGCCAAAGGCTGACCAAAAACGATGTGTCACAATCAGCAAGGCAAATAAAAACAGTAAATGGTCATAGCCCGTCAAAATGTGTTCCACGCCTAACACGAAAAAGTCTTTAAACATCGACGAGCTTTCGCCTGCCGCTAAATTTAATTCAATGACATTATCTTGTTGCGTGAGCATTTTTTCGCTCAAGTTTTTGCCCGTAGCATCTTTAATCGTGACGACTTGTTTGTGACCATCAGGCAATTTATTTAAAAACAACAACTGCATTTTTAAACTTGTCGCCGCAGGTTCGTAATGAAACGAGATATGCGCGTTATTTTGAGCATCAAACGTAACGTTTGCGATTTCAAACGGTTTCACGTTTTCATTGTTTAGCGTTACGTCCAATTCTTTAGCAATGAGCGCGGCAACTTCAGGTTTTGCTGCTTCGCGTTCTTCTGGACTAACTTCCGCATCGCCATCGTTATCCATCGGCGCAAAGGCTTCAGTGTCTTGCAAAGCAAAGGTAATCGCAACATCTACGCCTTTGTCGTTTAAAATCACCTCGGCTGAACTCAAACCTGGGTCGTGAGCAAAACTGATTTGAGTGAAAAAAAGTAAAAATAAAAAGGAAATTAGTTTCATATTCACGCCACACACCAAA
>JAQTOT010000148.1 GCA_028713145.1 Methylococcales bacterium | reverse complement strand
AATCGCGCACAGTGTCAACATGTTGCAAATCATGGAACGCAAGCAACATGAACTCACCAATGAACGCGACTATTTAAAGCAAACGCTGGTTAAAAATTATAAATTTGAAAATATCATCGGGCATTCCGAACCGATGCTTAAAGTGTTCGACATTATTCGTCAAGTGGCGAAATGGGACACGACCGTTTTAATTCGTGGTGAATCGGGAACAGGTAAAGAAGTCGTTGCCAGCGCGATTCATTTCAATTCGGCGTGTGCGAATGGCGCGTTTTTAAAACTTAATTGCGCCGCCTTACCTGATACGTTGCTTGAATCGGAATTGTTTGGACATGAAAAAGGCGCGTTTAGTGGCGCGATTGGACAACGCAAAGGACGTTTTGAACTCGCCGACAACGGCACATTATTTTTAGATGAAATCGGCGAAATTTCTGCCTCGTTTCAAGCCAAATTATTGCGCGTGTTGCAAGAAGGCGAATTTGAACGGGTTGGCGGCGATAGAACATTGAAAGTGAATGTTCGCATTATCGCGGCGACAAATCGTAATTTAGAGCAAGATGTAGCCGACGGCACATTTCGGGAAGATTTGTATTACCGTTTGAACGTGATGCCGATTTATATTCCGCCGTTGCGCGACCGAATCGAGGATATCCCAGAACTTGCAACCGCGTTGCTGAATCGCATTTCAAAACGACAAGGCGGGCGTTTTTTAGAAATCAAAGAAAGTGCGTTGCGGATTTTGATGAAACATCATTGGCCTGGCAATGTGCGTGAATTGGAAAATCGTTTAGAACGTGCGGCGATTATGAGCGTAGATGGGCTAATTGACCGTGATGTGATTGTGAGTACAGGTTTGGAAGCCGATATTGTTGCGGTGCATCGCCCTACACAAGCAATTAAACACGCGGATTTGCATGATGAAAATTTGGACGAACGCGAGCGCGTGATTGCGGCGTTAGAACAAAGCGGTTGGGTGCAAGCGAAAGCCGCGCGATTACTTGATATGACTCCGCGTCAAATTGCCTATCGGATTCAAATTTTAAATATCACGATGAAGCAGATTTAGTTTTTTTGAATTATGAAAAAGCCCCGACGGCGTGATGCAATCGGGGCTTTTTGTTTTGATCGCGATACTAAATAACGATACTATTTAGCCATGAAAAGAAAACATCAAAAAACACTTGAACTCATTTTCGCACGTCCAACATCGGCAAATGTGCGTTGGTCAGATATTGAAGCCTTATTGCTTGAACTTGGCGCACAAATCGAAGAACGCGAAGGTTCGCGGGTGTTGATTAAATTATTTGGTGAACGGCGCGTGTTTCATCGTCCACATCCCACACCAACCACCGATAAAGGCGCGTTAGCCAGTTTGCGTGATTGGTTATTTAACAACGGAGTAAAACCATGATTAACCAAATGACCATTGACGGCGTGAAAGCGGTCATTACTTACGATTCAGATATTGATATGTTTCGCGGCGAATTTTTAGAACTAAATGGCGGCGCAGATTTTTATGCGAAAGATGCCGAAGGTTTAAGACGTGAAGGCGCGATTTCACTCAAGGTTTTTCTGGAAGCGTGCCAAGAAGATGGCGTTGAACCGTTTAAATCGTATTCGGGAAAATTTGTGTTGCGACTTCCACCCGAAGACCATGCCGCAATTTCGATTGCCGCGAGTGCATCAGGAAAAAGTCTTAATCAGTGGGCGGTTGATACGTTACGGCAAGCGGCTTATTGAACACAAAAAATCCCCGACGGCGTGATGTAAGTCCGTTTTTTACAAATAATTTGAAGGGGGCAGATAAAAACTGCCGTCATATCTATAGTGACTATAAATATCAACGAGATAAATCACGTTTTCGCCTTGTTGCCATTGAAAATGTAACACAACATCGGAGGTTTTATATTTTGCGTGAAGTTGTTGATAAATCGGAATGCCTATGTGGTAATGCCATAAATGATTTTCTTTGGCGTAAGCATAATTTGGATTTGAACTTTCTAAATTAGACCACGAGGGCGCAATCTTTCCTGCGTATTTTGAGAAATCAGTCAAACCCTGCTGTTCAAACGTTTCGATGAAATCGAGGATTTTGTCTTGTTGGTTTTTAGGATAATTTTTAAATTCGATTGCAAATTGTCTACGAAATTCGACGTGGTAAAAAGAAGACATCGTTATTTGCTGTATTCCAACAGAAATTTTCGTTTTTCTTCACGAGTTAAACCATCTGGTAATTCTATTGTTTCCATAGACAAAGCACGTTCCATTCTCGCTTTATCGAATTCACCTATTGCAAAGTTAGTTTTTTGTTTTTGCGATGATTTTTTTACAGAAAAATCGCGTGTAAATGATTGAGTTGTGAGATTCATAAATTCCTCAATAGTAAAAAATTCCAACAGGCTTGCATCTTAAACGAAACCCAATTTTTAACAAACAAAAAAGCCCCGACGGCGTGATGCAATCGGGGCTTTTTTTGTTAGTGGAGTTCCTAGAACACTGAGACTGAACTATCATCACTATCAAATTGTTCTTTATCTTTTTGTACTGCCTTTATTGCTGCAATCATTGTTTTCTTAGGTAGAGCTTTACTTGAGAACGCTTCTACATTTAACCGTATTTCTCTAACGAATTGCGGGGAAACATCAATTCCGTTATCTTTAAAATGTCCAGATATAGCGTTGTCACCCAAATGTGGTGTCATTTCTAATATGCGATTGATGTTTCCGTGTAATTTAAGTCCCGCACTAAAGCCAATACTTGTTTTACTCATTTAACCAGTCCTCACGTTGATTTAAAGAACAGCCTCGATTGCTTATGCAACCGAGGCTTTGCATTTTAAAATAGGGACATCAAAAAAGCCAACATGATTACATCATGCCGCCCATACCACCCATTCCGCCCATGCCACCCATATCAGGCATACCATGACCTTTGTCATCGCTAGGTGCGTCAGCAATCATCACTTCAGTGGTGAGCATCAAGCCAGCAACAGAAGCCGCATTTTGCAACGCAGTACGAGTGACTTTTGCAGGGTCTAAAATGCCCATTTCAATCATGTCGCCATATTGACCTGTTGCCGCGTTGTAACCGAAATTGCCTGAACCTTTTTGAACTTCGTTGAACACAACCGAAGGTTCGTCGCCAGCATTTGAAACGATTTGACGCAAAGGCTCTTCCATCGCACGACGCAAAATGTTCACGCCAACAGTTTGGTCGTGATTGATACCTTGTAAATCTTTAATTGCCGCCAACGCACGCACCAACGCTGTACCGCCGCCAGCCACAACGCCTTCTTCAACCGCTGCACGAGTCGAATGCAACGCATCTTCAACGCGAGCTTTTTTCTCTTTCATTTCGATTTCAGTTGCCGCGCCGACTTTAATCACCGCAACGCCGCCAGCTAATTTAGCCAAACGTTCTTGCAATTTTTCACGGTCATAATCAGACGTGGTTTCTTCCATTTGAGCGCGAATTTGAGCAACACGACCTTTAATCGCATCTTCTGAACCGTAACCGTCAATGATGGTGGTGTTGTCTTTGGTGATTTGAACACGTTTTGCAGTACCCAATTGTGCGAGTTCTGCTTTTTCTAAACTCAAACCGATTTCTTCTGAAATCACTGTGCCGTTTGTTAAAACGGCGATGTCTTCGAGCATTGCTTTACGACGGTCGCCAAAACCTGGTGCTTTTACTGCCGCCACTTTCACGATGCCACGAATTGTATTAACAACCAAGGTTGCTAACGCTTCGCCTTCAACGTCTTCCGCGATAATCAATAATGGACGACCTGCTTTTGCAACGCCTTCCAACACAGGCAACATGTCACGAATGTTTGAGATTTTTTTGTCATAAATCAAAATCATCGGGTCGTCTAATTCGACGCTCATGCTGTCTTGTTTATTGATGAAGTAAGGCGACAAATAACCACGGTCGAATTGCATCCCTTCAACCACGTCTAAAGAATTGTCTAAACCTGAACCTTCTTCAACGGTGATAACGCCTTCTTTGCCGACTTTTTCCATTGCTTCGGCAATGATTTGACCCACAGATTCGTCAGAGTTCGCAGAAATCGTACCGACTTGAGCAATCGCTTTGTTGTCTGCACAAGGTGTTGCAGAAGCAACCACCGCTTCAACCGCTTTCGTGCAAGCTAAATCGATACCGCGTTTTAAATCCATTGGATTCATGCCAGCGGCAACCGCTTTCAAACCTTCGTTCACAATCGCTTGCGCTAAAACAGTCGCGGTTGTTGTACCGTCACCCGCTACGTCAGACGTTTTTGATGAAACTTCTTTCACCATTTGTGCGCCCATGTTTTCGAATTTGTCTTTTAATTCGATTTCTTTTGCAACCGATACACCGTCTTTAGTAATGGTTGGTGCGCCGAAACTTTTGTCTAAAATCGCGTTACGACCTTTAGGGCCTAAAGTCACTTTTACCGCGTTGGCTAAAATGTTCACACCACGCGCCATACGAACGCGAGCGTCATCACCGAATAAAACGTCTTTTGCTGCCATGTTTAAATACCTTTTTGTTTGAGAATGTTTGTTTAAAAAAGAATTAACCTAAAATCGCCATGATGTCGTCTTCACGCATCACGATTACGTCTTCGCCGTCGATTTTCACTTCGTTGCCTGAGTATTTGCCGAACAATACTTTGTCGCCGACTTTAACGTGCATTGGATGGATGCTGCCATTGTCCAAAACTTTGCCTGCACCGATTGCTAAGACTTCGCCTTGGCTTGGTTTTTCAGCCGCACTGCCTGGTAAAACGATACCGCCAGCGGTGGTAGTTTCTTCTGCAACACGTTTAACGATAACGCGGTCGTGTAATGGGGTAATTTTCATGTTGAACTCCTGATTAAAAAATAAAAATGGGTTAAGGGTTATATCGTTCAAACGGGGAACGACTTTGCACTTTGCGTTGTTCTTTGGCATTATCGCGCTTCATTTTTCATTGCCTAATTTACCTATGAACGACAATCAACTTCTCCGTTACAGCCGTCAAATCATGCTTCCGCAAATAGACATTGAAGGACAACTTAAATTACAAGGAGCCAAAGTCTTAATTGTCGGAGCTGGCGGATTAGGTTCACCCGTTGCGATGTATCTTGCAACGGCGGGTGCAGGTCATTTGGTAATTTATGACGATGACAATGTCGAACTTTCCAATTTGCAACGGCAAATTGCTCATTACACGGCAGATATAGGGACGGCAAAAGTCATTTCAACCCTTGAAACCGTAAAAAATTTAAATCCCGATGTGAAAGTCACCGCCGTAAAAGCAAAACTTGAGGGTGAAACACTTGAAAATGAAGTAAAAAATGCGGATGTGGTTTTGGATTGCAGTGATAATTTTAAAACCCGATTTGCCATAAATTCTGCGTGTGTGAAAACTAAAACGCCGTTAGTTTCAGGCGCAGCGATTCGTTTTGAAGGGCAAGTTTCGGTTTTCACACCGAGCAAAAATGACAGCCCGTGTTACAACTGTTTATATCAAAGTGATGGTGAAGAATTACAAACCTGTTCAACGAATGGCGTAATTTCGCCGATTGTGGGAATTGTTGGCAGCATTCAAGCGTTAGAAGCTATTAAATTGATTGTTGGAATTGGCGAAACATTGATTGGTCGTTTGCTGGTGATTGATGGGCTGACGATGGAATTTAATACCTTGAAATTGCGAAAAAATCCCTGTTGTGTAACGTGCCACACCTCATTCGATTACGACGTTAAAAAATCTACATAAAACCATGACCAAAATTGTTCATATCAAGCATGAAGTAGAAAAAATAGTTCTGTCGAAATCACAGAAAACATTCAACAATCTGATTAAAAAAATCGACGCACAAAAAAAGATTTTGGTTGACTGGGAAAATTCCAAATCAAAAATTTCACAACGAGTTCATGGTGAATACCAGCCATTAGTAGATTCATTTAATCAAACTCGCGCTGAAATGGTGCATTTGCTTGACCGAGCGCACGGCGACAGTTTTTTCAAAAAAGCCGATAAAGCCAAGCTAAAAGCCCTGATTAGTGATTTGGCATTTGATTTAATTCAACAGGGAATGGATGAACTGAAAGAAATTTACAATCGATACAACGACACAGATTTCGATGCCGAAGCAGAAGAAATAGACGCGAATGTGACCAGTGCCATGAAATCGATGATGGAAGACATGTTTGGCATGGAATTCGATGATGCGGATTTCAGTTCATCTGAACAAATGCGTGAAGCGTTGCAACAAAGAATAAATGCTCAACGTGAAAGCGAATTGCACCAAGCATCAAAACGTACATCGCGAAAAAAAACGGCTAAACAACTTGAAAATGAAGCGCGTGAAAAAGAAGAAGCTAAAAACGCGAGTAAATCTATTCAAGAAGTATTTCGTAAATTAGTCGCTGTTTTACATCCTGACCGTGAACCCGATGAAATCGAACGTGAGCGGAAAACGAAATTGATGCAACGTGTAAATGAAGCCTATAGCAAAAAGGATTTGTTGCAATTATTCGCTCTGCAACTCGAAATCGAACAAATTGACCAGACAAAATTAAACACAATTGCAGAAGATAAACTGAAGCATTTCAACAAAATTCTGCAAGAACAACTCAATGAGTTGATGCAAGAAATTAACGATATGGAATACCCATTTCGCACAATGCTCAATGCGCCATCTCACATCAAGTTAACGCCAGACGATGTTTTAAAATCTCTCTCTTATAATGTTCGAGAATTAAAAACATCGATTAAAGACATCGAACGTGAAATGAAAGCATTGCAAAACCCCGTTCATTTGAAAGCCATGTTGAAAACGTTGAGATTTTGAAAAATGCAAATTTGAGTTACTAAGCGACTTTTCGATGGACACAAAAAAGCCTCGATAAACGAGGCTTTGTTTTTTTTATGCGTTCAAGCCTGTTAGAACATGACAAATGATACTTTACCCGTCAGACCAATGACTTTATAAGTGTCCACTTGCCCTTTATTAAAGGTAGGAATCATAGAAAACGTATGTTTCGTTTCAATTCCTTGCGTTTTGATCGTTGATTTTTTC
>JAQTOT010000147.1 GCA_028713145.1 Methylococcales bacterium | reverse complement strand
TGATGTCGTCCATCACCGCATCATGTAAATTTTTCGCGCTAATTTCAGGTGAATGTTGGGTTGATAAAACGACCGCATCGATGGCAACAGGTTTGTTATTTTCATAACGGAAAGTGATTTGACTTTTCGCGTCTGGACGCAACCACGGCAACACGCCGTTTTTACGCAATTCCGCTTGGCGTTTAACGAGCAAGTGTGAATAAGTAATCGGAGCTGGCATGAAAACATCAGTTTCATTGCTCGCATAACCAAACATCAAACCTTGGTCGCCTGCGCCTTGTTCATGATTTGCATCTTCATCAACGCCCATTGCAATGTCGGCAGATTGTTTGCCAATCGCGTTTAAAACCGCACAACTGTTACCGTCAAAACCAACGTCGCCATTGTTGTAACCGATTTCACAAACTACTTTACGCACTAATGCTTCAGTATCGACCCACGCATTCGTTGTAATTTCGCCCGCTAAAATGACCATCCCTGTTTTGACCAATGTTTCGCAAGCAACACGCGCTTTTGGGTCTTGTTCTAAAATGGCATCTAACACCGCATCTGAAATTTGATCCGCTACTTTGTCGGGATGTCCTTCTGAAACCGATTCAGAAGTGAAAATAAAATCTTTGCTCATATTTTTTTAAACCTTGTAAAAATGAAACGTAAATAAAAAAAGCTGCTTTCAAAAGCAGCTTTCTCTTGTTTAGTCGCTTAAACCGCGCTAATCATAACATTTTGATTTTTTGATTTAAACCAACTCATCAAATCCTAAAACCTTAAAAAACCTTGAAATGCGACACAGCTACTGACAAATTCCGAGCTTGGTCTTCTAACGTTTCAGCAGCCGCCGCAGATTGTTCAACCAACGCGGCGTTTTGTTGCGTGACTTCATCCATTTGACTCACCGCGTTGTTAACTTGTTCAATGCCTTGACTTTGTTCAACGGAGGCGGCGGTAATTTGTGACATCATCGCCGTGACACCTTCAATCGAAATCACAATTTCGCCCATGGTTTCACCCGCTTGCGTGACTAATTTTGTCCCGCCTGACACTTTACTAACCGAATCGCCAATCAAATTTTTGATTTCACCTGCCGCTGTCGCCGCACGTTGCGCTAAATTTCGCACTTCGGTTGCCACCACAGCAAAACCTTGACCTTGATCTCCTGCTCGTGCTGCTTCGACCGCCGCGTTTAACGCTAAAATGTTCGTTTGAAACGCAATATCATCAATCACCGAAATAATGTCACCAATTTTGCGCGAGGCATCGTTAATTTCATCCATGGTTTGCACAACTTCAGTGACAACCTGCACGCCACGCTGTGCAATGTTTGAGGCTTCAACCGCTAATTCATTAGCTTGCGTGGCATTTTCAGCATTATGTTTCACGGTTGAAGTGAGTTGCTCCATGCTCGCGGCGGTTTCTTCCAAACTTGCCGCTTGTTCTTCGGTGCGATGCGACAAATCATTATTGCCTGCGGCAATTTCTTTTGCACCCGTGTTGATGTAATCGGTGGCATGTTGAATCTCAGCAATAATGCTTTTCAAACTTTCTACCGTCGCATTCGTATCGTCTTTGATTTGTTTGAACATTCCCGCGTAATCGCCTTGAATGTTTTTGGTCAAATCGCCCTGTGCTAACGCACTCAAAACGGTGGCAATTTCATCTAAACTTTTTGACGTGGTTTCAATCAAATTGTTAATGCCTTGACTGACGACTAAAAAGAAATCGTGTTTGCCGTCTTCGCTAATGCGTTGTGAAAAATCACCTTTTGAAATGCTATCAATAATTTGCGCGACTTCTTTTTCAATGGCGACTTCTTCAGTGCGATTGTGCCATTCGGCAATGGTTCCAAGTCGCACGCCTTCTTCGTTAATCACAGGACTTGCATTGATAATGAGCGTTTGCTCACCCATGTTAATTTTCGCGCTATAAACATCGCGTAAATTTTCCAATAAATCTTTTTGTATATCGAAATTGGTGTGAAAAATATCGATGTTTTGCCCTATCAATGTTGCGGCTTCAAAATGCGGCAAATCTTGACGAATATCGTCTTCAATAGCCGCAAACATTTTTTTCGCTGCGTTATTTAAATAAATAATGTTGCGTTCATCATCCGCAATCACAATGCTGCGACTGACGTTGTCTAACCCAATTTTGATGCGTAAATTTTTGTCAGCGGTGCGTTTTGCTTCGGCGGCACTGAAACTGTTTTTAACTTGCGTGGTTTTAAACGCATCTAAAATTTTGGTGATTTCATTGCGTTGCGTACTTTCGACTAATTTGTCATTGCCGACGCGCATAATCATATCCGCCGTGACGTTGAGCGGACGAATAATGGCACGATAAAGCGCGATGCCCATAATCATTGCACCAATTAAACTGGTTGCCACAACGGCAAGCATAATTTTCAACGTTTGCTCAAAATCGCTTTGTGAATTTTGATAAATTGCTTTGGACACTTTCATTTGTAGCTGTAACAACTTTCTCACATAGTCATTAACAGGTTCGTAATAAGCACTGGTTTTAGACGAGAAAATTTTAGCCGCTTCTTCTTTGTTATTTTCTGCTAAAGCGGCGAGCGTGGGTTTAATGCCTTGTTCAATTAAGGCTTTGTGACTGGCTTCAAAATTATGAGCGAGAATTTTTTCATCTTCGGTCAACAATGTTTTTGTGTAGATTTCCCATTGTTCGCTAATCTCATCAAGATTTTCTTGAACTTTTCGAGAATGACTTTTAATCGGTTGATTGTTAAACAGCATTCCGATAATCAAAATTCGACTATTCAAAATGTTTTTTTGAATCATACTGATTTGATCCATTGGAATAATTCGGTCGGTATAGACGGATTTCAAACTTTCGTTATTTTGAACAATGCCGCGCAAACCTAAACCGCCGATGCCTACAATGACGATGGACAACAACAAAATAAAAACCACAATCCGCGTTCTGATGGTGATGTTTTTGAAAAAATCTAAAAAATGAACAAGGTCATTGCGAAAAATATCACCGTTTTCAATGCGTAAATTTCGTGCTTTGCCTGATTTGAATAATTGATAGGCTTTATCGGCTTTTTCAATTTGTGCAGCCGTCGGTTTTGTGCGAACCGCCATGTACCCCACATGAACGCCGTCTTCATAATTAGGCGTAATGTTTGCCAAAACCCAAAAATACGTTCCATCAGGTCGGTGATTTTTAATCAAGCCTGTCCACGGACGTTTTACTTTCAGCGAATTCCAAATATCGTCTAAAACCTGTTGAGGCATATCAGGATGAATGACGATTTCATGTGATTTTCCCAGTAGCGCGTGTTCATGTTCATAACCACTCACACGTACAAAATCTTCATTGGCGTAAATCAGAATGCCGTCCAGATTCGTTTTAGTCACTAATAAATCTGTATCAGAAAGCGTGTATTCAAGCGTACTGGTTGTATTTTTCATCATGTTTTGCGAAGTTTGAAGTCCAAATCAGCAATCAGAATAAGTCGTTTTGATGACAAAAACATGACTACAACAATACATCACAAAGATTTAAACATGATGAAAGCAACACGCCTGACAAGTTCAATACGAATATGTCAAAATAGCTCGCAGTTTATTTTGATAAAAAACAATGACGTTAAAACAGGTGAGCAATTTGATTCGAATTATTTTCAGCAGTTTGTTGATTTTCAGCGCGGCAGTAAGCCACGCGCAAATTCTCACGTCGCGCGAAGCCGTTATTTCAGTTGATAAACAAGCACAAAATGAACTGTTAAATAAACAACTCGCGCAACTCGATACGCTGTATGGAAACACCGCTGCCCTACTTAAAACATTAGAAATTCAAACCGCAAAACAAAAACAGAATTTGGCAAAAATTCACAGCGAAATTCAAGCCTTAACGCTCGAAATGACCAAACAAAATGACGAACTCGCTGGGCAAATTAAAACGATGTACGCAATGGGAAATAAAGAGCGCGTCAAATTATTACTCAATCAACAAGACCCGATTTTAACCAGCCGTATGATGGCGTATTACGACTATTTGAACGCACGGCGCGTGAATCAATTAACAACAACCAGTGAAACATTGCGTCGTTTAGAAAGTTTGAAAAAACAAAATGAAATCGAAACTGCACAACTTGAACAAAATCTTGCTCAAAAACGACTTGAACAAAATTCTGTCGATGCAATTAAAAAACAACGCGCGCAATTACTCCGAAGTGCCACGCCTGATTTTCTTTCAAATGAACAACAAATCAATCGGTTAAAAGACAGTGAAACGGCGTTGAAAAATTTACTTTCAACATTGCAAACATCAAGCAGTGATTTAACGTCGGAAATTGAAAAAGCCCGTGCGGTGCGTAAAAAACGTTTGGAAGCCGAAGAAGAAATCGCCCTCACTTCACCACAAGTTTTTGATGATGAGCCTGCGATTGCCGCGCCACGCAAGGCACAAAACAAACCATCTCAGCCGCTAAATTCGATTGATATTTTTCCTTCGTTAGACGGTGATTTTGCAAAATTAAAAGGCAATTTACCTTTCCCTGTAAAAGGGGAATTGATGCAAAAATTTGGCTCGGCACGCGAAGATGGCAAATTAGATGGCATTATTATCGCAGCGAATGAAGGAACAGACATTCAGTCGATTACGGATGGAAAAGTTGTTTATGCCGATTGGATGCGCGGTTATGGCTTAATCATTATTGTTGATCACGGCAAAGGCTATATCAGTCTTTATGCGTTCAACCAAAGTTTGTATAAAAAAGTTGGTGACGTTGTGAATGCTGGCGATGTTATCGCGTCTGTCGGGTTAAGTGGCGGTCATGACAGAGCGAGTTTGTATTTTGGGATTCGTAAAAAAGGCAAAGCCATCGACCCACTCGAATGGTGTAAATAAAAACAGATGGCAAATTTCAATGTTCACGTTTCGATTGCTGCAAGTGCGAGCGGCATTATTGCCGTGCTTGGCGTAAATTTACATTTGATGGATTTTTCGCATGCGCCTTGGCTTGTTTTTTTAGGCATTGTGGGCGGAATGTTGCCTGATATTGATGCCGTAAATTCAAAACCTGTACGACTACTTTTTAACGTGCTTGCATTGCTTTCGGCAACGGCAGTTTTATCCGCATTAAAAACCTATGCTCAGTCTTATCAATTATTTGCGTTAGCGGCGGGGATTTATTGGCTCACACGCTATTTAGTTTTAGCGTCCATTGCCCGATTTACGGTGCATCGAGGGATTTTCCATTCAATTCTAGCGTTACTGTTTTTTTCGCTCACAATGGTTTGTTTAAGCCATTATGTGTTTGAACAAACGCTGATTTATGCGTGGCTAAATGGATTTTTTTTGGGATTTGGCTTTTTAGTGCATTTACTGCTGGATGAAATGTACAGCGTGGATTTGTCGAATCGACGCATTAAAAAATCGTTCGGTACGGCGTTAAAACTGTTCAATTATAAAAATTTACCTTCGTCAGCGTTGATGATGTTACTGACAATTTTTTTATATTTGGCAAGTCCTACGCCGTTGCCGTTATTTTCAAAACTTCTGATTTTTTAAGCGAAAATACTCAATAAACCGTTTGCACCGTTATCTTGCAGAACTTGTCCATTTGCAAATTCATCAACCGCAACGTCTTCACCATTTGCATTAACGCCACGAACGACATTGCCGTTTGCATCAACTTCTTCATTTTGACGATTACCGCCCTGCCCGTTTGCCGACGCATCTGCAGCCATTTGAGCCGCTTGTTGTTGTGAACGACCTGAATCTGCATTAGTTGAAGATTGTTGTGACACATTCACGTCTGTTAAATTCACGTTTTGTGAGCTAAGCATTTCCCGCAATTTTGGAATGGATGCTTCCAATGCTGTGCGAACGTCAGCATTCTGTGCAGTGAAAGCAATTGTGGCTTGATCTTGATTCATATCAATTCGCACTGTAATCGGTCCCATATTTTGGGGATTCATGCGAATTTCCGCGCTTGAAATGCCACGATTGTTCATCCAGACAATGCGCTCGCCCATTTCTTGATTCCAATTAGAATGCGAAAGTGGTCTAGTCAACGCGGGAACATCGGTTTTTATGCTGTCAGCTAATTTATTCACCGCCGCCATCACTTGTGGGGCAGATTTATCACCTGCTGGCGTTGCCTGTGTCGCGCTTACCACGTCAGGTTTTTCTGCACTGAGCAAACTTGCAAACGATTTCGTCTCAACACCTTGCTTACTATCAGGTGAATTTTTCAACAAATTATCCGCTTGCAATACAGTATTTGATGGAGTGTCAGAGCCTTTTTTATCACCACTATTCCCTGCCATATCACCACCGTTATTGCGATTTGCAAGGATGTCAGCCAACAAATCTTTTGCAGGTGTTAATGTGGGTTTATCTTCAGCTGCGCTAGATGTTTCAAATGTAGCAGGCTCAACTTCAACACGAATAGGAGCTGCTTGCTCGGCGACAAGTGGTGCGACATTTTGTTCAGCAACGAGAGCGGGCTGTGCGTCTTGGTTTTCAGTTTTTAATGTTTCAGGTTTAGCGACATCTTGTTCAACGACATTTTGTGCAACGGTTTGTGTTGCCGTTTGCGCTAACAAAGTAGGGTCTGTAGCCGTATTTTCTTCACCTGTTTTGTCTAATTGTTGTTCAACAATTTTCTGAGCAGGCGAGGAAACAATAGCTTGCGAAGGCGTTTCAACTTGGTCAGTTATCACTCGTTGAACTTGTGTTTGTGCTACTACAGCAGGAGTTTCAGCCGTTTCTGTTTGAGCTTGCACATCCGACGTTTGAATTTGCGGAGCAGCGGTGACATATTTTTCAGTTGTTGCTATTTGCGCTGGTGTTACTGAAACCGTTTCATCAACAGCTTCATCCGTTAGCACAGACTTTTGCACTGGTACTTGCGTTGTTATCGTTGCTTTTTCAGCCGTTTCAGTTTGGGAAACGGGCGTTTGAACTTGTGCTTGTGTGCCAAGAGATTCGACCGTTACTTCTGTTTCAGCTTGACTTGCTAATGGCGTTTGAACTTGCGCTTGTATGACACGAGATTGTTCAGGCGTTTTTGCAACAGGTGTTTGACCTTGTGCTTGTGCTTCTGTGACAACAGGTTGTTCAAGCGTTTCTGTTTGAACTTCA
>JAQTOT010000146.1 GCA_028713145.1 Methylococcales bacterium | reverse complement strand
CGCCTGAAAACAAATCTTCACGGCTGATTTTTTTTGAAAAATAAGCCGTTTCATAATGATTGACTAATTCGATAACTTCATCAGGATTTGCGGCGGGATATAACGCTTCAATGGCTCGTTCAATACTTAAACCGATTACGTCTTTTGCTGCGCCATAATCAGGCGTTGCATGCCTTGTGCTGTTTGACGCATTTTGCAAACACCGTGTAATCCAATCAATCGAATCAATCAGTGTGCCATCCCAATCAAAAATAATTAAGTCAAATTGATTTTTCATGTTTTAGCCTGAAACGCGTTCAATCATTTTTTCAGCTTGTTTTGCAAAGGCTTCCAAATCGCCACTTTTAATCGTTTCACGCGGAATGACCAATGCTGTCGATAAGCTGATGTAAATGTAAACGTAATGTTTGCTGTATTCCACGCGCACTAAATCTGACCACAACATTTTATGTTTGCCGCTGGGGGATTTTTCAAGCAAATACTGCGCTTGCGTAGGGTCGATAGTGAGCGTGTAAGTGCCAAACATCGCATTTTTTTCTTTATAGGTGTAGTTGTTTAGAATTTGGCGGCGCAAATCGAGCATGATAATTTTTGGCGATAACCAACCCCAAAGTGCGGCAATAGCTAAAACATAAGCAGCCGAATTTCTGTCGCTGTAATAAAAGTAATAAAAACCACCAATTAACAGCATCACAAGTGGCACAATCCAGCGATGTCTACGGATATTTTGTTGAATTTCTTCATTGCGGGTAAATTGCACTTCATTGAAGTGGATTAGGTCGTCTTCGCGGAATTCGTATTCAATTTCAAACATGATTTTTTATTTTTATAGTTGTTGTAAAGTGCTAAGTTTATCGTAAATCGCGCTAAACGGCGTGAATGAAAAAGCAAATACAATGCGTTGCTTATGTATTTGCATTTCATTTTTAAACTTTTGAGGCTTGCAAATCCCAATCACGATAATTAAAAACTTGCCCTTCAGCGCGAACTTTTTCACAGTTTTGCAAATCAATTTCTGCATAAACCCATTGTGATTTATTAAATTCGCCGCTTGCTAAAATGCCATTATCAGGAAAACCGTAATCAACAGGCGTATAAATTCCCGCTGCCCCCACATTCACATCGACCGCAGGCGACCAACTTGCCTCACCAACTAACGCGGCTTGCACGACGTAACATTGATTTTCTAACGCGCGGGCTTGGCAACCAATTTTCACGCGATGAAAACCTGCAACCGTGTCGGTGCAACTGGGAACGAGAATTAAATTTGCGCCCATTTCGACTTGTTTTCGTGCCAGCAACGGAAATTCGCTGTCGTAACAAATGTTAATGGCAATGCGCCCGAAATCGGTGTCGAAGGTTTTTAATTCGTTACCTGCGCTAATGAGCCATTGTTCATTTTCAAAACGAGTCATCATCATTTTGTCTTGAAAATCGATTTCACCATTTGGCATAAATAAATACGCCCGATTGTGATAAACGCTCTCACTAATTTGAATAGGAAAACTGCCCGCTTGAATCACGCATTGATATGTTTGCGCTAAACCTTGAAACAAATTTAAAAATGCGCCGTGAACGCTTTGCATTTCAACCAGCGATAAACTGAGTGATGAATAAACGTTTTCTGAAAAAAGAGACGCTAATTCCATCGTGTTGTATTCGGGGAAAAGTAGAATTTTTGCACCATTTTCAACGGCTTCTTTTACCCAACGCTCCGTTTTACGTTGATAATTCGCCCAGTTTTCTAAAAAACTAATGTCGTACTGTGCCGATGCAATTTTAACGTTCATGTTTTAACCAAAAAGTCATAGGTTTTGCGGTTTCGTCTTCGTCGTCTAAATCTTTCCAAACGTATTCGGTGTGTAATTCTGGATGTTTGACGTAGCCACGTTTGTTCCAAAACGCATCGAGCGGCACATAATCGGCGGGTCGGCGTGGGTGATTTTCAGGGCGTTGCACGCAGCAAAAGGTAATGTGTTTAAAACCACCTAATTCGGCAGCGTGTGCCTCGCGTTCATCAAAAAATTTAACGCCAATGCCTAAACCACGATAATTTTTGTTTAAAACTGATTCGCTGCAATAAAAGACTTCATCAAGGTTGTAGCCGTTTTCGATAAAAGGCTTTTGAATTTCAGCGGTTTCGTATTTCATTGGCATTGCTGTCGATGCCCCCACAACTTCATCGCCATCAAACGCTAAAACAATCACGCTTTGCGGGCAATCAATATAGGTTTGCAGATATTTTTTTTCGTATTCAAAATCGCCGTCGTACAAATACGGAAAATCACGAAACACTTCAATTCGAAGCCGCGCTAAATCGGAAATATGCGGCAATAAATCTTTGCCACTTTTGCGTTCAATGCGAATGTTTTTAGTCATAAATCACACTAAGTTTGAGTTAAAAGGCGGCTATTTTAACGAATAACAATTTTGATGCGCGTTAAAAATCTGAAATGAGTGTGTTATAGTCGCGCTTAATGAGAATGGTTATTGATAAGCAACCCACGGAGCGTAAAAATGACAAATCGTTTAAATAGTTTTTCGGTCGGCGACACAGGCAAAATCACAGGTTTTGACATTTCAGGCAAAGCCTATCGAAAGCGTTTGCTCGCAATGGGTTTAACGCGCGGAACAGAATTTAAAATCACTCGTTTTGCACCACTTGGTGATCCAATTGAAATTAAATTACGCGGTTTTTCGCTTACCTTGAGAAAAGAAGAAGCCTCAGCAATTTTAGCGGAACACATGCAATGAAAACGGATTTTATTGTTGGCATTGTTGGCAATCCAAATTGCGGAAAAACCACGCTTTTCAATGTGTTAACAGGTTCAAAACAATACGTTGGTAATTGGGCAGGCGTTACCGTTGAAAAAAAAACAGGCGAATACGCATTTGAAGATAAACGCTTTGAATGCGTTGATTTGCCTGGAACGTATTCACTTGAATCCTCCGACGATAACGTCTCACTCGACGAAAAAATTGCCCGCGATTACGTCGCCGCACGCGAAGCCGATTTAATTATCAACATTGTTGATGCGTCTAACATCGAGCGAAATTTATATCTCACCGCGCAACTAATTGAAATGCGTGTGCCGATGCTGGTCGTTTTAAACATGATGGACGCAGTAAAACGTCGTGGAATTAAAATTGACCTGGAGCTTTTAGCACAGCAATTTGGTTGCCCTGTCGTGGCGATTTCAGCGGCAATAAAACAAGGTATTCCCGCGTTAAAAACGGCTATCAGTCACGCCGTCATTTCAAAACCGATTCCAACAACAGAAATTTCGTATTGTGATGAAATTGAAAAAGCCATTTCTCAACTTTCACCAAAATTAACCGACATTGCTGCCAATTATCCGTGCGATTCGCGTTGGCTTGCGATGCGACTTTTAGAAAATGACACGCTTGCACAAGCGATTTCAGGCGCACTTTTATTGCCATTTGTCGCTAAGTTACAAAAACAAATTGAAACCGAAACCGACGACGAAATTGATATTTTAGCCGCCGATGCACGCTATGAATTTGTGAATCAATTAACGAAAAAAACGGTCTGTAAACTCAGCGAAGTTAGCCGTCACACCAGCGAAAAAATTGACCGTATTGTGTTAAATCGCTTTTTAGGAATCCCTATTTTTTTACTCGTGATGTACACCATGTTTTTGTTCACCATCAACATTGGCAGCGCGTTTGTGGATTTTTTTGAACAAGTCGTTGGTGCGTTTTTCATCGATGGTTTAAGTGAAGTGTTGACGCTTTACGCTTGTCCCGAGTGGCTCAGTGTTTTACTCACACAAGGCGTGGGTGGTGGTATTCAAGTCGTGGCGACGTTTATTCCAATTGTGGGATTTTTATTTTTGTTTTTGTCGATGCTCGAAGATTCGGGCTACATGGCACGCGCCGCGTTTGTGATGGACAGATTTATGCGTTTTTTAGGCTTACCAGGCAAAGCGTTTGTGCCAATGATTGTGGGCTTTGGTTGCAATGTGCCTGCAATTATGGCGACGCGAACACTCGAAAATCCGCGTGACAGAATTCTCACTAATTTAATGAATCCATTTATGTCTTGTGGCGCGAGATTGCCTGTGTACGCGCTTTTTGCGGCGGCATTTTTTCCGACAAATGGGCAAAACATCGTGTTTAGTTTGTATTTGCTGGGAATTAGCGTGGCGGTTTTGACTGGCTTAATCATGCGGAACACCTTGTTTAAAGGTGAAACGTCGGCATTTATTATGGAATTGCCTGCGTATCATTTGCCGACGTTGCAAGGCGTGTTGATTCGCACGGGCGACCGTTTGAAATCGTTTATTGTGAATGCGGGGAAAATTATTGTGCCGATGGTTTTGGTGTTGAATTTTTTAAATGCACTTGGAACAGACGGCAGTTTTGGACGCGAAAATACGAATCAATCGGTGTTGAGTGAAATTGGACGTAAACTTACTTTTGCTTTTGAACCGATGGGCGTTTCTGAAGATAACTGGGTTGCCACAGTCGGCGTATTTACAGGTGTGTTAGCAAAAGAAGCGGTGGTTGGAACCCTTGACGCGCTTTATGGACAACTTGAAAATCAAAACGCGGACACTGGAAAATCAGAATTTAATTTGAAAAATGCACTGACAGAAGCTGCGTTAACTGTGCCAAAAAATTTGAGTGATATTGCCAATAAATTACTCGACCCGCTGGGGTTGAATGTCGGGAATTTAGAAAACTCTGACGAAGCCGCTACCGCGCAAAATGTGAAAATGGCAACGTTCACAGCAATGCAACACAGTTTCGACGGGCAGGCTGGCGCGTTTGCCTATTTGCTTTTTATTCTGCTTTACACGCCTTGCGTGGCGGCAACAGCGGCAATTTATCGTGAAACCTCGGCGGGCTGGGCAGCATTTACGGTGGCTTGGACAACGGGAATTGCCTATTTGTCGGCAACGTTGTTTTATCAAACAGCGACGTTTTCACAGCATCCCGAAGAATCGTTAATGTGGATTTTAGGTTTAGCTGCGTTGCTTTTTACGGTGATTTTTGAATTTTGGTTGCAAGGGCAACGCGAGGCAAAAACAGCATGATTTTGTCGGATTTACGCAGTTATCTAAAAGAGCGAAAAAGTGTGACGTTGCGGGATTTTATGTTGCATTTTGATACGGATGCCGAAGCCTTGCGCGGGATGTTGCAGGTTTTGGTGACGAAAGGTTACGTTACCAAAAATTCAGTCAAAGAAGCCTGCGGCACAAGTTGTTGCAAATGTGACAGCACGCTGACTGAGATTTACGAATATGCGAAATGACATGTCGATTAAAAAAGATTTCTCAGTTTTTGTTTTAGTTCATCAAAATGTGGATGTTCAAATTGATAAGGAGAAAATGGATGAGCAACGGATTGGTATATTCGCTTATAAACAGATTTATCCCCATCTTTTGCTTTAAATCCCGAACATTCCAGAAAACATTTAATGCAATGTCTTTTATCTTCTGGAATGGTAGACAAAAGAAATGACTCCAAATAACCCGTTTTTGTATCTGGGTCGCACATAACATAAATACTGCTTATATCTTCAATTTCTAATTTTTTGATAATGATTTCTAACTGTGTATGAGTGTTCTCAAAACCGTTATGCTCATGGTCATTTTCTTTGTAGTCAGAATCAGCAATAAAAAGAATTTTTTTGACTTGACCATCTTCAACTCTTTGTTTCAGTGTTCGATAAGCCACAAAGTCAGGATTAAAGAAATTGCTTTTCTTACTCATTCCATAAAAATCAACTAAATCGACATCTAATTTAAGATGGATAAGGAGTTGTTTTAACAGTTTATTATCATGAGAAGGGTCGTTGTTACCTTCATGTAAAATAGCAATCGGCTTCATTATCTGACCTCATGCTCTTGTGACATGCTGTAGAGCAACATTTCACAATCTTGAGTGATGGCTTTAATTTCCTGCTGTTTGTTTTTAACCAACGTGGTGTAACTAATATCTTGTTCATCCAATTTTTTAGCCACTCGTGCAAACGATTCAAGCATTTCTTTGGAATGCGTAATGGCGAAAACTTGGCAATTTGTTTTTTTAGACAGCGTTAAAATCAATTCCCACAATCTATCGTGTTGCGTGTAATGAATGCCGTTGCCGATTTCATCGATGAATAAATAACCGTTTTCACAGGCATAAAGCCCACAAATAATAGAAATGTAATGTTTCAAACCATCACCAAATTCTGTGATGTCTCGATATTCACCATTGACCTTGCATTGTGGTTTGTCACCAATGACTTTGAAACTTTCAATGCTGTTATCAAATTCACTGATAAAACTGTTCAATTCATTTTCTTTGTCTAGTTTTTGAATTGTTTGGAAAGTTTGAATTAACTTAATATCAGACCGTCCAAAACTATCAATAAGGTCGATGTTTCCAGCCTGCACTATTGAAATGTTAATTTCTTTAGCATTGATTGAAGCAAATTTCCCATCAATATCAAACTGATATTCCTTTTTCCCATTCCCTTCCAAAACAGAAAACTTTTGGGCTTTTACATTAGAAACTACTTCATAATGTCTAATCGAATCCAAAAAAGACTGAGCCTCCATGTCCTCATAAACTAGATTAGCTTTTTCTCGTCTCCCTTTTATAGAAGCAATTGATGTGATCATACTTTCGATATTTGTTGAAAAAACATTCACATAACACGCCTCCATAAACGCCGTTTTACCAACGTTATTTTTCCCTCCAATCAAATTAACGCGCTTGAAGCCTTCTGCTTTGAAATTGGAAAAGCATTTGAATTTTTCAATTTCAATTTCAGTTAAAAAATGATTATCCATTTTGCAACGCCTTCGGGGTGATTTTCAAAACAAGGGATGTTGCGAAAAATACGTTCCACCCAAAATAAATGCCATAAAAACCAAATAGGCGACGGCGGCGACACGGCGAGCCGTTTTGCTTTGTTCGTAATTGTTCATAAAAACCTGTGATTAAAAAAATGTATCCGAATGCCGCGATTCTAAGATTTCAACGCGCGGCGTAATGCCACAAACCAGCGTGTAAGGAATGGTATTTGCCCAGCGTGCAATTTCTTCAACAGGCAACTTTTCGCCCCACAACGTGACGCTATCGCCCGCTTTGGCTGTTGAATTTAAACCTAAATCAACGGTAATCATATCCATTGAAACTCGCCCAACAAGCGGCACACGCTCGCCGTTGATTAAAACAGGCGTGCCGTTTTGCGCGTAACGGGGATAACCGTCGC
>JAQTOT010000145.1 GCA_028713145.1 Methylococcales bacterium | reverse complement strand
GTTTCCAAACAATCAACCGCAAAACCAGGGCAAACTAAATCGACATTTTTCACGCCTTCTTTTGGCAGAACTTGCAACGTGTCCACGCAATACGGTTTTAACCATTCGGCTCTGCCAAAACGCGATTGGAAAACAAGCCGCCATTCATTTGCTTGCAAACCTAATTTATCGGCTAACAATTGTGCCGTTTTTTGGCATTGATAAAAATACGGGTCGCCTTTTTTCGTTAGCAATTCGGGCAAACCGTGAAACGACATAACGAGCAATTCATTTTTCGGTTTTTCGCGCCACGCGGTTTCAATGGATTCAGCGAGCGCAGAAATATAACGCGCATTTTGATGATAATCGCTGATAAAACGAAAGCTCGGCAAATGCCACCAAGTGTTTAATTCGGCAGTCAAAATGTCATAAACAGGCGCGGCAGTGGTCGAAGAATACTGCGGATACAACGGCAAAATGATAATTTCATTCACGCCTTGCTGTTTAAACTGTTGCAAGCGCGTTTTCATCGATGGTTCGCCATACGTCATCACATAATCAACAACTACGTTTTGCGAACGCAATTTCGCCGCCACTTTTTCACTTAATTGGCGCGTGTAAAACGTCAACGGCGAACCTTTTTCAACAACCCAAATTTTGGCATAGGCTTTCGCTGATTTTTTTGGACGAAATGGCAAAATAAAAAAATTCAAAATCAGCCACCATAACGGACGTGGCAAATTCACTACACGCTTATCACCTAAAAAGGCTTTTAAGAATTTTCGTACCGCTGGCACAGTTGGCGCAGTTGGCGAACCCAAATTCGCAAGCAAAACACCGATTTTTTTATCTGCCATTTCAAACAATCCTAGCGATTGATTAAATTTAAAAACTCAGAACGAGTGCTGATGTCTTTACGGAAAATGCCTTTCATCGCCGAAGTCGTCATCACTGAATTTTGTTTTTCCACGCCGCGCATCATCATGCACAAATGTTTGGCTTCAATGACAACTGCTACGCCGCGTGCGCCTGTGGCTTTTTCGATAGCATCGGCGATTTGACTGGTGAGTTTTTCTTGAATTTGCAACCGACGCGCAAACATATCAACCACACGAGCAATTTTCGATAATCCCAACACTTTGCCATTCGGCAAATAACCAACGTGGCATTTGCCAATGAATGGCAATAAATGGTGTTCGCAAAGTGAATACAATTCGATGTCTTTCACGATAACCATATCTTCGCTATCAGCCGTGAAAATCGCGCCATTTAAGACTTCATCTAAGGTTTTTTCATAACCGTTGTTTAAAAATTTGAACGCTTTCGCGGCACGTTTTGGCGTATCAATTAAACCTTCGCGGGTTAAATCTTCGCCGACAGCTGTAATGATTTGTGCGAAATGTTCTTCCATTGCTTTCATAAATTGTGAATCTCAAAAAAATAACTAAAAAATGGGCGAAAGTGTAGCACGCTACTTTGATTTGTCACGTTTTATGGATGGTTTTGCGCGGCGAGTTCGAGTTTGCTGTGACTTTTTGAATAGGCAAAATAAAACACCATTCCAATTGCAAGCCAAATCAAAAATCGCCACCACGTTTGTGCGGGCAAAAACGCCATTAACGCGCCACACGAAATCATGCCTAATGCTGGAAATAATGGGCTATAAGGTGAACGAAAAGGACGAGTTAAATTCGGTTGCGTGAAACGCAAAACGATAACGCCCAAACAAACTAAAACGAATGCCGCGAGTGTGCCGATGTTGACCAGTTCGGCTAAATCCCCAAGTGGAATGAAACCAGCGATAATTGCCATAATCACACCGCACATCACGATGACGCGCACAGGCGTTTGTGTTTTTTCATTCACATCGTTGAAAAATTCAGGCAACAAACCATCTCGTGCCATTGCGAAAATTACTCGTGTTAAGCCGTAATAAAGCACCAACATTACCGTCGTTAAACCTGCAATCACGCCTGTTGCCACTAATGCCGAAGCCCAATGAAAACCCAATAATTGCAACGCATGAGCCACAGGTGATGACACATTTAAATCGGCGTAATTCACTACGCCCGTGAGCAAGCCCGAAACTAAAATGTAAATTGCTGTGCAAAAAATTAACGAAACAACAATGCCAAACGGTAAATCTTTCTGAGGATTTTTGGCTTCTTCGGCGGCTGTTGAAACCGCATCAAAACCAACATAAGCAAAAAATACAATCGATGCGCCTGCAAAAACACCTATCGTTTTCCCATCGGGCAACGTTTGAAACCAGCCAAATGGCATAAACGGATGCCAGTTTTCAGGATTTACGTTGAAAATAGCTAACGAAATAAACACTGCAATCGTAACTAATTTCACCGTAACCATGATGTTATTGATTTTTGCGCTGTGCTTTACGCCAACAATTAACAGCGTCATTAAAATCAAAATAATCATCGATGCAGGTAAATTGATGATGCCGCCAAGTTTGGGAGCTTTGGTTAAGGCTTCGGGCAAAGCAAAACCAACTGCTGCGAGTGCATTATTGAAATATCCCGCCCAACCGTTTGCAACGGCGGCAACGGAAATTGCATATTCGAGCAACAAATCCCAACCGATAATCCACGCAATCAATTCGCCAAATGCCGCATAGCTGTAGCCATAAGCACTGCCACATCCGCCGACAGCAGCAGCGAGTTCGGCATAAGACAAGGCGGCAAATGCACAAGCAAAACCTGCCGCAATAAACGATAAAACGACTGCTGGCCCTGATTGTGTCGCGGCGGCAATGCCCGTTAAAACAAAAATTCCTGTTCCGATAATCGCGCCTACACCTAAAAAGGTTAAATCCCATTTCGACAAACATCGACTCAGTGCGTGTTCGGTGTCAGGAGTAATTACTTTGGTTCGGAAAAGTTGTTGCAGCATAAAAGTTCTCGTAATAAGTTATCGAAAGTTTGGCTTTATAATACGTCGCTTTAGACGGTTAAAGAAATTTCACAGGAGTTTTCACCATGACACAAAAAATACAACAAGCACGCGGAAAAAAATTACGCGGGGTGAATTTAGGCGGATGGCTCGTTTTAGAAAAATGGATGACACCGAGCATTTTTGAAGGTTTAGAAGCCACAGATGAAACTACGTTTTGCGCCGAATTGGGCGATAAGGCAGATGCAATTTTAAAAGCGCATTGGAACCGTTTTATTACTCGTGACGATTTTCAATGGCTTGCAGAACGCGGCTTAAACGCTGTACGAATTCCTGTTGGACATTGGATTTTTGGCAAAGATTATCCGTATCACCGCAGTTATGGTGAAACGCATTATCCGTTTGTAGTCGGAGGCATTGAAATTTTAGATAATGCTTTTAATTGGGCAGAAGAATTCGGTTTAAACATCGTTGTCGATTTGCACGCAGCGGCTGGCTGTCAAAATGGGTTTGATAATGGCGGCATTAAAGACGTTTGCGAATGGCACACGGAAGAAGCCTATTTGAAGCATTCACTGAGTGTTTTAGAACGATTGGCGCAGCGTTATGCAACACGCCCAGCCCTGCACGCGATTGAAGTGTTAAACGAACCGCGTTGGGATGTACCGACCGATTATTTAAAAAATTACAACACGCTCGCTTATGAAGCGATTCGCAAACATTGTTCTCCTGATAAAGTGGCGATAATTTTTCACGATGGTTTTCGTGATTATCACGAGTATTTAGGTTTTGGCGCAGCACCTGAATTTGAAAATGTGATTTACGACATTCACCGTTATCAATGCTTTGAACGCAAAGATATTGATTCGGATATTTACACCCATATTCACAAAGCCAGTGGCGAATGGAAACAAGAAGCTGACGGCATTATTACCGAATTAAAATTACCTACCATCGTCGGCGAATGGAGTTTAGGGCTAGATTTAAAAGTGGTTTCACTGTGGGCGGAAGGTCCTTTTAATCATGCGTTAGAAACAATGGATGATTTTCAAATGAATGTTGCCTATCGCGGTTATGCGGCGGCGCAACTTGCCACTTTTGAAAAATATCAAGGTTGGTTTTTCTGGAGTTATAAAACCGAAACAACGCCTGCGTGGTGTTTTAAGTTGTGTGTGGAAAATGGTTGGTTGCCCAGTCAATTTAGTTAATTCTACGAAAAACACGTCGCACGCCTTATAATGCGGCGTTATTTTATTAACAAGAGTTAGGTTAAGAGTTTATGCAAATTATTCAAGAAGCGTTGACGTTTGATGACGTTTTGCTCGTTCCCGCCCATTCAACAGTGTTGCCCCGCGAAGTATCAATGCAAACGAAATTAACACGCGGGATTTCGTTAAATATCCCGTTAGTTTCAGCCGCAATGGATACAGTGACTGAAGCGCGTTTGGCGATTGCGATTGCCCAAGAAGGCGGCATAGGTATTATTCATAAGAATATGACTATCGAGCAGCAAGCAAATGAAGTTCATCGCGTCAAAAAATACGAGACAGGTGTGATTAAAGACCCGATTACGGTCGCGCCAAATGTCAGCATTCGTGAGGTATTACAACTCACACAAGCAAATAGAATTTCTGGTGTGCCTGTTGTGGATGGTGACGAATTAGTGGGAATTGTCACGAGTCGTGATTTACGCTTTGAAACACGCTTTGATGAGCCTGTTTCCTCTGTCATGACTCCTAAAGAACGCTTAATCACAGTTCAAGAAAATGCTGACCGTAAAGAAGTTTTAGCCTTATTGCATAAACATCGCATTGAAAAAGTCTTAGTGGTCAATGATGCGTTCCATTTGCGTGGTTTGATTACCGTTAAAGATATTCAAAAAGCCAAAGATTACCCTAATGCGTGCAAAGACGAGCAAGAACGTTTGCGTGTTGGTGCGGCAGTCGGTACAGGTTATGACACCGAAGAACGTGTTGCAGCACTCGTTGAAGCAGGCGTTGACGTAATTATTGTCGATACCGCGCATGGACATTCACAAGGCGTTTTAGACCGCGTTCGTTGGGCAAAACAAAAATATCCTGATTTGCAAGTCATTGGCGGCAACATTGCGACAGCAGCGGCGGCTTTAGCCCTAGTTGAAGCAGGCGCAGACGGCGTAAAAGTCGGTATTGGCCCTGGTTCAATTTGCACCACACGCATTGTTGCAGGTGTTGGTGTGCCACAAATTACCGCTGTGAGTAATGTCGCTGACGCATTAAAAGGTACAGGTGTTCCGTTGATTGCGGATGGTGGTATTCGTTATTCAGGTGATGTCGCAAAGGCCTTAGCCGCTGGTGCTTACGCTATTATGTTAGGCGGCATGTTTGCTGGAACAGAAGAAGCTCCTGGTGAAGTTGAATTATTTCAAGGGCGTTCTTACAAATCTTATCGTGGCATGGGTTCACTTGGTGCGATGTCGCAAGCGCAAGGTTCAAGCGATCGATATTTTCAAGAAGAATCAGCGGACACGGTTGAAAAATTAGTTCCCGAAGGCATCGAAGGACGTGTGCCATATAAAGGCAGCTTGCTTGCGGTGATTCATCAATTGCTAGGTGGTATTCGCGCCAGTATGGGTTATACAGGTTGTGAGACGATTGACATCATGCACGAAAAAGCACAATTCGTTCGTGTTACCTCAGCGGGAATGCGTGAAAGTCACGTTCACGATGTAACCATTACCAAAGAAGCCCCAAATTACCGAATGGAATAATTTTTCGTTAAACACAAAAAAACGCTTTGATTGGTTTGCCATCAAAGCGTTTTTTATTTCTGAGCTTTTAACCATCGTTGAACCAGCGCAAATAACGCGCTTAAATCCACATCTGTTGGTAATTCTTTTTGATACGGTGCATCGACAAGACAACGCCCAATGCCGTTTTTGAACGGCGCATCTTTGAGCGTACTGTCTAAATAATCGAGCCATGCTCGCCCCGTTAAACCACCCAATTTTTCATCTCGACTAATGCTGACACGTCGCAATAACACCGACAATTCGCTGACTTTTTCAAGCGGCGACAAGGCATCATTATTTTGCAATTGTTGAAGTAGTTTTTGTGCTTCTTTGAGAGCTGTTTTTTTGAAAATTTTTTGCAACAACGCAATGAGAAAATAACTGATAATCGGCACGAAAATAATCAACAGCCACCAGCCGAATGCAGGCGGAAACCAGCTAATTGCGTCAGGAAAATGAATATCTCGTAGCGGTAAATCTTGAACAGGTGGCATAGGTTAAAGTTGGCAATTCGAACAAAAAACAGTGGTGCGATTGGCAAGGCGAATTTCAGTTAATGGCTGTGAGCATTTTGTGCAAGGCTGATTTCCCCGCCCATAAACGTGCAATTGTTGCTGAAAATAGCCCGCTTTCCCTTCTGAATTGACAAAATCACGCAACGTCGTTCCACCTTGTTCAATAGCTTTTGCGAGGACTTCACGAATTTGAAAAACCAAATTTTCACACTCTTTTGCTGACAAATCGCCTGCGTGACGCAACGGCGAAATACCTGATAAAAACAGTGATTCATTAGCATAAATGTTGCCGACACCGACAACGACTTTGCCATTCATTAAAAAGGTTTTGATTGGCACACGTTTTCGACGTGACAATTGGAATAACAAGGCGGAAGTAAAATCATCGGTTAGAGGTTCAACACCTAATTCGCGCAACAATGGATGTTTTAACACCTCGCCCTCTGCCCACACCAACGCGCCAAATCGACGTTGGTCATTAAAACGTAGCACCGTATTTTGCTCAAAAAGTACATCAACATGATCGTGAGAATTTGCAGGCGTTTCGCGCGTCACAATTCGCAAATTGCCCGACATGCCCAAATGCACAATCAACGTACCTTTTTGAGTTCTAAGCAGCAGATATTTTGCTCGACGTTCAACGGATTCGACGATTTCATCGCGTAAATTTTGTTCAAAATCATCCGCAATGAGCCAACGTAATTGCCGTTGACGAACAACGATATTTTCAATTTTTTTACCCACAATATGCGGTGTAATGCCGCGTTTTGTGGTTTCAACTTCGGGTAATTCAGGCATAAAACTTAATGTTCAGTTGGAGGCATGTAGTGTTCGCCAACAGCTTCTGCGCCATGTTGACTTTCATGATCACCTTCGCCGCCATGTGCGCCTGATTCATGATGTGAACCTCCTTCGTGACCACCATGTCCGCCAAAGAAGAAATGTCCTAAACCGAATAAATCAACCATCAAAATCACCACCATCAACATTTGTGTTCGAGCGTTAATGCGTTCGAGCAAGTCTCTTTTACTTTCGTATTTAGCAAATAATGAAGGTAGCAAAT
>JAQTOT010000005.1 GCA_028713145.1 Methylococcales bacterium | reverse complement strand
TTTTAGGCTTAATCCATTTTATTAACGTATCGATGAGCAAATCGGGATTGATGGGTTTGCTGATATGGTCATTCATGCCCGCCTCTAAACATAATTTTTTATCATGTTGGAGTGCCGCAGCAGTCATGGCAATAATCGGTAAATTCTTTTGATTGAGCATTTGGCGAATACAGCGTGTCGCTTGATAACCGTCCATTATCGGCATTTGAATATCCATTAAAACGGCATCACAACTGTTATTTTCAAGCCAGTCAATGGCTTCACTACCGTGATTTGCAATGATGACTTCCAAGCCTGCTTTTTCTAAAAATAACGTAGCGACTTGCTGATTAGTCACATCATCTTCGACAAGTAAAAGACGTGCTTTGCCGAGTTTTTTCGCTTTGTCATAACAACTTTCTTTTGATTCATTTTGCGAATTATCTGGTACATGATAAGCGTGCAAAATAGTGTTCAATAAGTCTGCTGATGTCAGGGGTTTATTTATCATGGCATCAAACTGCACATTTCTTTCATCTGACACGGCAAGCAATTTATCTTGTTCAAAAGCCGTCAACATAATGATGGTTAAATTTTCACGAAGTCCTAAACGTTCCACTTCTTTAATCAAATTTAATCCATCTAATTCAGGCATTTTCCAATCTAAAAGCAGTAAATGAAACGGTTTGCCTTGTTTATGCGCGTGCTTAATTTTTTCAATCCCTTCAAGTGGTGAGGTAGTGGCTTGAACGTAAATGCCCCAAAATCTCAAAATATGCTTTAAAACGGTGACAGAGATTTGATTATCATCAACACACAGAACACGAAGGTTTTTTAAGTTGCGTGTATCTGCATCCCAATCGTAGGCTTGTCCTAAGGTGCAAGGCAACGTGAATGAAAAGGTACTTCCTTTGCCAAATTTACTCGTGCCACTAATTTTCCCACCTAGCAATTCCACTAATCGTTTGCTAATGGATAAGCCCAATCCTGTTCCACCAAATTTGCGAGTAATCGTCGCGTCACTTTGGGTAAATGACTCAAATAATTTATTTAATTCTTCTTTTCTAATTCCAATTCCTGTATCAGAAACATCGATTTGTAACAGTAAATCATCGTAGCGTTGAGAGACGATTTTTAAAGAAATTTTAATTTCCCCTTCGGTAGTAAATTTAATCGCATTGCCAATTAAATTACTGATGATTTGCTTAAACCGCAGTGCATCACTTTTAATCGTCATTGGCATTCTTGAATCAATGTCGATAAAAATTTCTAAATTCTTTTCTTGTGCTTTAGGCGTGAATAACTCGGTGACTTCGCGCAACACTTGCGATGGATTAAATTCACTCAATTCAATGTCCATTTTGCCCGATTCAATTTTCGATAAATCTAAAATGTCATTGAGTATGCCTAAAAGCGTATTTGATGAACGCTGTACTTTTTCTAAATAACTGCGTTGCGTGTTATTTAAATCGGTTTCAAGTGTTAAATGAATCATGCCTAAAATGGCATTCATGGGCGTGCGAATTTCATGGCTCATGTTAGCGATAAATTCGCTTTTACTGATGTTGGCATTTTGGGCGATAGCCTGCGCTTTTTTAATCTCGGTTATATCAACGTAAGTACCTAAAATTCCAATGATATTTCCTGCATTATCGTGCATGGGAACTTTGCTCATCAGTACAATTACGTTTTTGCCGTCAGGCGTTTCCAGTGTTTCTTCGTAGTTTAATTTAGGAATCCCCGTTTTAATCAGGTCATAATCATGTTCAGCATAGCGATCAATATCCTCAGGATATAAATCACGATAATTAAGAAATACGTCAAAATTATTTTTGCCTAGTATTTCGTTGACGTTATGAATACCAATATCGCGAAAAAATCGTTTATTTGCGCCTAAGTATTTGGCTTGTGTATCTTTCCAAAAAATACCTGCTGGAACATTATCGATAATGGCTTGTAGCGTTTCTTTTTTGGCATTTACGTCCTCGCTAACGGTTTGTAATTGCTCAAAACGAAACTCGACGTTACTGATAAAAAGGGAGTGATAAATAAAAATATAAGCAATGATTTTGTAAAAATGCCCAAGCAAATTAAACAAATCAGACGCATCACTGTAGAGAATAAAGCACAATTCACTTAGCACGGTAATGGCAGTTGCTGTGCAAAGTTTGGGCGCGTTATAGAGTTTAAAGTTTGCGTTTTGTTTGGTTGTTTCGAGATAAAAAAGAATTGAAGCAATGAGTGTTATTGAGGCAATGATGACTTCCATGCCAATTTTAAATAACGTTAATCCATTTCCTGACACAAACAGGTTCGGCAAAAAATCATCATGATATAAGCCTATCCAGTACGTCAATGCGACGATGCTTAAACTAGCGATTAACCAACCATAACGTTCGCGTTGAGATAGGACAATTTTCCACGATTGTGTGGCAACACTTAGCATTAAAACCGCAAAAACCATGCGTCCCATTAGCCAAAACACAATGGCTTTTTCAACACTCGATGGCGTGACAAAATCAGGCATACCTTTAAAAGATAAGGTATGGGCTAAATCAATCATTCCAATTGCTAAAAAACCACAGGCTAGAACGGTCGCATTTCGTGAACGCTCTAAACCATAAGAATGCCAGCCAATTGCAAAGACCAAGCATGAAACACTAATTGCAAAGAATTCCGCAAACGTATGTAGCCAAAGCGGCATAATGTCGGGAACTCGCCAAGCCTGTGGGAGTGGTGCAAACCAAACGATAAAAAACAGCAGGCTAAGAAATGCAATAAGATTGATTTGAAAAGGTTTCATGCGGCGTTGCGTGTAACAATAAAGAGTGGCGCAAAGCGAGAGCTTTTGCAGGTCAAATGTCTAATAAATTTATCAGCATTTGTTCGTAAATTTTGTTTAAAACGTCTAAATCGGCAACGCCAATGTGTTCATTGACTTTGTGAATACTCGCGTTCAATGCGCCGAGTTCGATAACTTGTGCGCCTGTTGGCGCAATAAAACGCCCGTCAGATGTTCCGCCGCCTGTGTCATCGAGTGTTTCAAAACCTGTGACGTTTTTAATTGCACTGTGCGCTGCATCAATCAATGCGCCGTTTGAGGTTAAAAACGGATTTCCTGACAAACGCCACACGATGTCATATTTCAAACCATGTCGATTTAAAATTGCTTCGGTGCGTTGTTTGATGATTTCGTCGGTAAGTTCAGTGCTAAAACGCAAATTAAACTGCACATTCGCATTCGCTGGAATCACATTTTCAGCACCTGCACCGCTGTGAATGTTTGAGATTTGCAAACTGGTGGCTGGGAAAAATGCGTTGCCTTCATCCCAAACTTCATTCACCAAATCGTTTAACGCGGGTGTGATTTTATGAATTGGATTGTCGGCAATTTCGGGATACGCAACGTGACCTTGAATGCCGTGAACGGTTAGATTTGCATTCAATGAACCACGTCGCCCGACACGAATTACGTCACCGATTTTTTTATCACTCGACGGTTCACCGACTAAACACCAATCGATTTTGTCACCACGTTTTTCAAGTATGTCAACGACTTTTACCACGCCATTGGTTGCCGCACCTTCTTCGTCACTAGTGAGCATCATCGCAATCGAACCTGCGTGATTGGGGTGATTTTTCACAAATCGCTCCACAGCAGTAATGAAACACGCAATCCCGCCTTTCATGTCTGCCGCGCCACGTCCGTATAATTGACCGTCACGAATAGTTGGCTCAAACGGTGGCGATTCCCACAAATTTAACGCCCCCACAGGCACAACGTCTGTGTGACCTAAAAATACAAACAGCGGTTTTGCTTCGCCACGACGCAACCACATATTTTCAGTGTCATTAAAATTTAACCGCTCATCAACAAAACCTAACGGCGTTAAGCGATTGGCGATTAAATCTAAGCAACCCGCATCATTTGGCGTAACGGATTCGCGGCGAATCAGCTCTTTTAAAAGTTCTAACGTGTCTGTCATAAAAAATGTTTTTCGTACGCTCTCGTATCAAAACCGACCAGTAAAACTGCCCCGTTATCAATCACAGGGCGTTTCATCAAGGTGCGATTTTGAGCAATTAACGGCAATGCGGTTTCAATGCTTGAGCAAAGTTGTTGCTGTTCAGGTGAAAGTTTGCGCCATGTCATGCCTTTACGGTTCAGCAAAACTTGCCAATCTTCAAGCCGCGCAGCAAATTGTTTTAACGTTTCGAGCGTCAAACCTTGGTTGCGAATATCGTGAAACGTGTATTCGATTTGATGATCATCAAACCAAACACGCGCTTTTTTGACGGTGTCGCAATTAGTGATGCCGTAAATGGTGGTCATTTATTCTGCGCCGCCGAGTAATTCATCAATTGATGGTAAATCAGGTTCAGCTTTGCAACGACCTTTATAAACGTCAATCAGTTCCATCAAGGCTTGTTCCAAATCGTCCAAAATCCCTTCTTCATTTTCGATGTCATCGGCAGGAATTTCGTCAGAATCAAGGTAATCGCGTTGAATGTCCGCTTCGCTATTCACGGCTAAAATTGAATACATCAAGGTGGTGCTAGAAATTTCTTTGCTCATGGTGTTGCCTCGTTGTGTAAAAATAAAAAAACTGTAGGAGCAAATTATATTTGCCCTTCATTACGATATGTTTGCGGTGTAGCGCGTTGAATCGTCAATCCCCGCTGCGTCAAATCCCGCTTTGCGTAACCGACACGCATCACACGTTCCGCAAGCCTCGCCGTTTTCATTGGCAGAATAGCATGAAACGGTTTGTCGATAATCCACCCCGAGTTTTGTACCTGCTTCAATAATTTGCGATTTGCTCAAATGAATCAGTGGCGTGTGAATTTTAAACGGTTGACCTTCAACGCTCGCTTTTGTCGCTAAATTTGCCATCGTTTCAAATGCGGCAATAAATTCAGGGCGGCAATCAGGATAACCCGAATAATCCACTGCATTCACCCCGATAAAAATATCTTGCGCGTGCAACACTTCTGCCCATCCAAGTGCCAGCGATAGAAAAACGGTGTTTCGGGCAGGAACGTAAGTGACGGGAATGCCTGTTTCCAATGTTTGTGGCACGGCGATGTCAGAATCTGTTAGCGCACTGCCGCCAATTGTTCCAAGACCTAAACTGACGACTTTTCGCACTACGCCATAATCAGCGGCGATTTTTTCACCTGCTTGTAATTCGGCTTTATTGCGTTGCCCGTAATCAAAACTCAGCGCGTAGCATTCATAACCTTGCGCTTGTGCCATTGCCAAAACGGTTACGGAATCCAGTCCGCCTGAAAGTAAAACGACTGCTTTTTTTTGCATTTATTTTCCTTGTGCGTCTTGCCACAAGAGTTTGTGAAGTTGAAGTTGAAAACGTACGGGCAATTTGTCCGCTAAAATTTTTTCTGCTAATTCGGTCGGATTTTGCGTTGGCACGACGGGTGAAAATAAAATTTGGCAACGTCGCGGCAACTCATAATCCGTCATGATTTTTTTTGCCCAGTTGTAATCATCGTCACCTGCAATCACAAATTTAACTTGATCTTGCGCGGTTAAAAATTCGATATTTTCATAGCGATTTTTTAGGGCTTCGCTCGAGCTTGGCGTTTTTAAATCCATGACTTTAACAACTCGTTTATCCACTTTTGACACGTCTAACGCACCGCTGGTTTCGAGCGAAACGGTAAAGTTTTCGTCTGCTAATTTTGTTAATAGTTCCAAACAGGCGGGTTGTGCGAGTGGTTCGCCACCTGTAACACAAATGGTTTTGCAATCATATTTTTGAATTTCAGCAAAAATATTTTCAAGTGACATTTTTTGTCCACCTGAAAACGCATACGCCGTGTCGCAATAATTACACCGCAATGGACAACCTGTTAAACGTACAAAAACGGTCGGAAGCCCGACCGTATTAGATTCGCCTTGAAGAGAATAAAAAATCTCGCTAATTCGTATCATTGTGCTTGCGTGCCATTGAGTTGTTGCAACTTCTTCGCAGCAACTTCAGCGGGTTTCGAGGTTGGATAATCGGTAATCACGCGCGTAAAAAGTTCTTTGGCTTTTACCGAATTTTTTGCATCCATTTCAATCGAACCCAGTTTTAAAAGCGCGTCAGGCACTTTTTGACTATTTGGATATTTTTCCAAAACCGCACTAAAGGCTTTTTTAGCTGATGGAATATCTTTATTCACACGGTATGCTTCGCCAAGCCAAAATTGCGCGTTATTAGCAAGTTGATTATTGGGATCTTTGCTAAGTAAATCGCTAAATTGAGCAATTGCTTCGGCAACTTGCCCATTACGAAATGCTTCGAAGGCTTGCTGATAAGGTGTTTGTGAACCCGTTGCAGGTGTTGTTGCACTTGCCGCAGGCGCAGCAACAGGTTTAGGTGTTGTTGGCATAGGTTCAACAGGTTTTGCAGCAGGTTCAGCTTCGGCAGCAGGTTTTGCACCGCTCGCTTTATTTTCAATTTGCTGCAAACGTTCATCAAAATCCGCGTACATTGCCGACTGTTTCTTTTTGAGTTCGGCAATTAGGTTTGCTTGTTCTTCGAGCTTGCCGTTTAGCTGTTGAATTTCTGCCTGCGCTTCGTCTAATCGCATCATCATTTCAAACGTGCTATTCATCGTAGAACTTGCAGGAATTGGTGCTTGCGGCGTTACACCTATTGGATAATTCGAATTATCAATCACAGGCGCAAGCGAATCCGCAAGCGCAAATGACGATGCAAAAAATAAAAGTGCAGGCAGTTTTTTCATATTAGTAAGCGAGTTCAACGCGACGGTTTAGTTCCCAAGATGATTCGTCATGTCCCATTGCAACAGGCTTTTCTTCGCCGTAGCTGACAATTGATAATTGGCTTTCAGAAACGCCTTGCGCTTTGAGCATTGACGCAACGGTTTTTGCACGTTGTTCACCTAAACCAATGTTGTATTCGCGCGAACCGCGTTCATCACCGTTACCTTCTAACACAATATGGCGACTTGGATTTGCAACCAAATAACGCGCATGGGCGGCGACAATTGGAACAAAATCTTGTTGAACTTGGCTGCTGTCGAGCATGAAGTAAATAGTGCGTTTTGAAAGTGGATTGTTTGGGTCGCTAAATTCAGGTGGCAAACCGTTTGCGCCAAAACGTCCGCCGTTTGCACCAAAACGTCCGCCATTGATACCAGAACCATCGCCAAATCCGCTGGTTGAAGCATCATTTAAACCGTTTGCACCGTTTAAACTTCCATCCGTTAAACTCGCGTCTTTTTCTTCATCGCCGCTGCAACCTGCTAAAGCTAATGTACTTGCAAAGGCAACAGCCGCTAATGTTTTTGTAAATTTCATGTTTGTTTTTTCCTAATGTTTTGGATTAAAAAGTCATTGTTTATTTGGGAGACCAAGCAGGCTCGCGCACTTCTGTGCTATCAAAAACCAACTTTTGCTGCATTCTACCATCGATAGAAACCGCTGATAAATAACCTGTATTGCCTTTGCGCGAGGCATATAAAACCATACTGCCATTTGGTGCAAAACTGGGCGATTCGTCTAAAGGTCCTGAGGTTAGAACGCTAATCGATTTCGAATTAGCCTCCATCACACCAATACGGTAATCCCCGCCGTTGCCGTGAACCATCGTAATAAATTTCCCGTCGGGCGAAAAACTCGCACGGGCATTGTAACTGCCGCTAAATGTAATACGTCGTTCTTCGCCACCTTGAACAGGAATTGAATAAAGCTGCGGTTTGCCGCCACGATCTGACGTAAAAACGATATTTCGACCGTCAGGCGACCATGTTGGTTCCGTATCAATCGCGCGATTTTTGGTCAATTTTGAAACGTTACGCGTACCCAAATCTAAAATGTAAATATCGGGATTGCCATCTTTTGACAACGTCACTGCGAGTTTTGAACCATCAGGCGACCACGCTGGTGCGCCGTTAATACCAGGGAATTCAGCGACTTTTTCGCGCTGCCCTGTAGCGAGTGTTTGCGTGATAATCGATGCGGTTTTATTTTCAAATGAAACGTAAGCCAGTCTTCGTGCATCGGGCGACCAAGCAGGTGACATTAAAGGTTCAGCAGAACTTGCAATCGCTTGGGCGTTCGCACCATCCGCATCGGCAACCATAATTTTATGATTGGCTTGTGTGCCATTTCGCGTGCTGGTTATGTACGCAATCCGTCCGCTAAAAATACCTTTTTTTCCAAGCAATCTTTCGTAAATTAAATCACTAATATGATGCCCTGCTTTGCGTAATTCGTTTGCTGGTACAGTCATCCGATAACCCAGTAACGATGAACCATTTGACACATCAAACAATTGAAATTCGATATTAAATTGACCGCCATTAGGTTGAACTCGACCGATGACAACGTAATTTTGCCCAGCCCCTTGCCAATTCGCAAAATGAATCGCATCTGCTGTGGTTGGTCGTTCAGGCATTCTTTGAGGTGGCAAGGTTTTGAAATAGCCGCTACGTCCTAAATCTGAATCGACAATGCTACTTACATCAAGCGGCGCACCTTGATTAGCAAATGGCACAATGGCAATCGGCATCGCACTTTCAATACCTTCGGTAATTTCAATCGACATTTCAGCATTCACAGCGGGTGCAAAACACGTTCCAATTGCCGTTGCTAAAATTAGTTTTTTAAATACATTCACGAGTGACACCTTTAATTTTTCTTCGATTTAACTATTGCGTGTTAATTTTTTGATACACAAAGATACCAGATTGGAACGACAAATAAAAAGCCAAAACACAACAATCACATTTTCCAGTTGGTTTATTGAAAGCAAAGGGCAAGTCTTATAAAGTTAGGCGCATAACTTCTCCACGCAAAAAAGTAAAATGCGTTTTCTAAAAATAAAAATCCCTGCTGGTTTATCGATTGCGATTCTAAGCGGTTTGACGTTGCTGTCGTTGCAATTGATGAGCAGTGCCACGCAAGAATCGTCACAACTTAGCGCGATGTATTCGTGGTTGCTTCTTGTCAACGGTGTTGGCACGGTGGTGTTACTTGGTTTAGTGGGAGCAAATTTATATTCGCTCACGCGCCAACTCAAACGCCGCGAAGCAGGTTCACGCCTCACGATTCGAATGGTGTCGTTATTCGTGGTGTTGTCGCTTGCCCCGTCTAGCATCGTGTTTTATTTCTCGATGCAATTTTTGCATCAAGGTATCGACAGTTGGTTTAACGTCGAAATGGATAGAGCGATGGAAGATGCGCTCGAACTCAGTCAAGCCTCGCTTGACCAGCGCATTCGTTGGAATAAAGCGCAAACACAACAACTGGTCGAAAAATTAGAACAGCTTCCCGAATCGCAAGCCTCGTTGGAAATGGAAAATTTTCGCGTATTGTCTGGCGCGACGGAAATGACGTTGTTTTCACGTCAAGACCGAATTATTGCTTCAAATAGTTCAAATCCAAGTGATATTTTGCCCAGTTTGCCCGATGAACACACTTGGTTGCAATTGCGACAAAACGGCGAATTTGCGGCACTTGCGTCGGTGCGAAATGATGAATTGATGATTCGAGTGATTCTCACCGTTAAAACGAAAGAGCCTCGTTATCTACAGGCTTTATATCCCGTACCTGTTCGTATCGCAGATTTAGCCGATTCAGTGGAATTTGCGTTTGTGCGTTATCAAGAAATGAATTTTTTGCGTGATTCACTCAAAATGACATTTTCACTCGCCTTGTCGCTGGTGTTATTGATGAGTTTATTGGCGGCGATTTGGATTGCATTTATTAGCATTCGTTCCATTGTTGCGCCCGTGAAAGAATTGGTAAAAGGCACGCAAGCCGTGGCTTCAGGAAAATATGACCAGCAATTACCTGTGATTGCACAAGACGATTTAGGTTTTTTAGTCGAATCGTTTAATGAAATGACACAACGCATTGCGCGTGCTAGTCACGAAACCCGCATGGCGGGCTTTGAAGTTGAAAATCAACGCGCCTATTTAGAAACCATTCTGGCAAATTTAACCGCAGGCGTAATCAGCTTTGATGCGAATCATAAAATTCGCACGGCAAATCAAGCCGCGTACAAAATTTTTCATGTTTCAAATGCTAATTTTGTTGGCGAAACCTTGTTAACCCTGTCGCAAAATTATGAAGAACTCGCCGAACCACTCAAAGCCATTCAGCGTTTTTTAGAACAATCTGAGGATATTTGGCAGCAGCGGTTAGTGTTTTTAGGGGCAAATGGACGGCAAGAATTATTGTGTCGTGGTACGCCTTTATTTTCGCAAGATGGTCGAAAAATTGGCGCAGTGGTGGTTTTTGATGACGTGACCGATTTGATTCAAGCACAAAAAAATGCGGCATGGGGTGAAGTGGCGCGTCGCCTCGCGCATGAAATTAAAAATCCACTCACGCCGATTAAATTATCCGCCGAGCGTTTGCAACACAAACTTGCAGACAAATTAGAAACCGCTGATGCGGATATGTTGCAGCGTTCAACACGCACCATTGTTCAGCAAGTCGAAGCGATGAAAGAAATGGTTGATGACTTTTCAGAATACGCAAAGCCGTCAAAAAAACAGGCTGTGAACATTGATTTGGCGGCGTTGATTCAAGAAGTTTTGTCGCTGTATGTGCTGAGGTCAGGCGTAAAATTTAACGCGCAGTACGAAAATAATCCGCTGATGATTCATGGCGACCAAGTGAGTATTCGTCAAGTGATTCATAATCTGATTAAAAACGCGCTTGAAGCGATTGAAGGGGCAGGGCAAATCGATATTTCTGTGCATCGAGTGCAAAAAAATAACATTGATTTTATCGAAATTGCCTTGCACGATGATGGCGTGGGCATTAAAGATGAACAAATCGAACAAATTTTTGAGCCTTACGTCACCACAAAAGTAAAAGGAACGGGCTTAGGGCTGGCAATTGTGAAAAAAATTATTGAAGAACATGGCGGCGCGATTTGGGTTGATACGAGTCGAAAAATTGGCGCAGGATTTATTATTCAATTACCTGCGCTTTAATTCTAAGTTTGGGGCATTTAGGCTTGAAATTTGCTAATGTTTCAATTTTATATTGCACAACTGATGTTACGCAAAAAACATGTTTGTAGGGGTAGTGCCTTGTGGTTACCCCTACGATGTTTTCTAATATCAGTTATTTATTGACGATTTTTATTTATAACAGTAAGTTACACAACTTTATTATTTAATTACATTAAAAGAGCTTTTCATGAACGAATTTCCTAGAATTGGTCGCTTGCCGCCTTACGTTTTCAACATTGTCAATGATTTAAAAGCCAAAGCGCGTGCCGCTGGCGAAGATATTATTGATTTTGGTATGGGCAATCCCGACCAGCCCACGCCGCAACATATCGTCGATAAGTTAATCGAAGCGGTGCAACGCCCTGATACGCACCGTTATTCGGTTTCGCGCGGCGTGCCACGTTTGCGAAAAGCGATTTGCAATTGGTACAAAACCCGTTTTGATGTTGATTTGAATTTTGACCACGAAGCGATTGTGACAATTGGTTCAAAAGAAGGTTTAGCGCATTTAGCGTTAGCCACATTAGGGCCTGGTGATGTGGTACTTGTGCCAAATCCTGCGTATCCAATTCATCCTTACGGCGTTGTGATTGCTGGTGCGGACGTGCGTCATGTTCCGCTTGTTGAAGGTGGTAATTTCTTTGAAGAATTGATTAACGCCATCAATAATTGCTATCCAAAACCTAAAATGTTGATTCTCAATTTTCCTGGTAATCCAACTAGCGAATGTGTGGATTTGGAATTTTTTGAAAAAATTATTGCGATTGCTAAAGAACACAAAATTTGGGTGGTTCACGATTTAGCGTATGCCGATATTGCGTTTGATGGTTATGTTGCGCCGTCAATTTTGCAAGTGGAAGGCGCGAAAGATATTGCGGTCGAATTTTTTACGTTGTCGAAAAGCTACAATATGCCAGGTTGGAGAGTCGGTTTCATGTGCGGCAACAAAGAATTAGTTAACGCATTGTCACGCATTAAATCCTATTTGGATTACGGCACATTTGCACCGATTCAAATTGCCGCAATCGCCGCACTTGAAGGGCCACAAGAATGTGTGAAAGAAATTTCTGATATGTACCAAAAACGTCGTGACGTTTTGTGCGAGGGCTTAAATGCCGCAGGTTGGAAAGTTGAAAAACCAAAAGCCACGATGTTTGTTTGGGCAAAAATTCCTGATGCGTATTTAGAAATGGGTTCGCTTGAATTCTGCAAAAAATTGTTAATCGAAGCAAAAGTTGCCGTTGCACCTGGTATTGGTTTTGGTCAATACGGTGATGACCATGTGCGTTTTGGTTTAATCGAAAACGAAAACCGTACACGCCAAGCTGTGCGCGGCATTAAGGCGATGTTTAAGAAAGACGGTATTGTTTAAGGAATGAATATGAAACCAGTAAAAATAGGTATTTTAGGATTAGGCACTGTTGGCGGTGGCGCGGCAGTGGTTTTGCAACGCAACGCAGCAGAAATCGCACGTCGTGCTGGGCGTGAAATTATTATCACTCGTGCGTCTGCGAGCGATTTAAGCAAACCGCGTTTGTGCGACACGTCAAAAATCGACATGACAACAAACGGTTTTGACATTATCAACGATCCTGAAATTGACATTATTGTTGAAACCATCGGCGGCGCAGGCGTTGTCAAAGACATGGTTTTAAAAGCCATTGAAAATGGCAAACATGTTGTGACCGCGAATAAATCGCTCATCGCTTTGCACGGCAACGAAATTTTTGCCAAAGCCAGCGAAAAAGGCGTGATTGTTGCGTTTGAAGCGGCGGTTGCGGGTGGGATTCCGATTATCAAAGCGATTCGTGAAGGCTTGAGCGGTAATCAAATTGAATGGCTCGCGGGCATTATCAACGGCACGAGCAATTTCATTTTGACCGAAATGCGCGACAAAGGTCGTGATTTTGCCGACGTGTTAGCCGAAGCGCAGGCGTTAGGTTATGCCGAAGCTGACCCAACGTTTGACGTGGAAGGCATTGACGCGGGACATAAATTAACAATTTTAGCGTCGATTGCGTTTGGGATTCCGTTGCAATTTGACAAAGTTTATACCGAAGGCATCACGCAAATTACCCGCACCGATGTGGAATATGCCGAGCAGTTGGGTTATCGGATTAAAAGTTTGGGCGTTGCGCGTAAAACCGAAAAAGGCATTGAATTGCGCGTGCATCCGACGTTGATTCCGCAGCGTCGTTTGATTGCGAATGTGAATGGCGTGATGAATGCGGTGTTGGTGAAAGGTGATGCGGTGGGCGCGACGTTGTATTACGGTGCGGGCGCAGGCGCAGAGCCAACAGGTTCAGCGGTCGTTGCCGATGTGATTGATGTGGTGCGTGTGTTGACCAGCGACCCTGAAAATCGTGTGCCGCATTTGGCGTTCCAAGCCAACGCGCTGGCGGATATTCCTGTTTTAGATTCGGGTGATTTCCAAACCGCGTATTACTTGCGTTTGCACGCTGAAGATAAATCGGGCGTTTTAGCGGATGTGACGCGGATTTTGGCGGATTGTGACATCAGTATCGAAGCGATTTTGCAAAAACCACCTGCAAAAAATGAAACGATTGTGCCGATTATTTTGCTCACGCAAGTAACTGAAGAACACAAGCTCAATGCGGCGATTGCCAAAATTGAACAATTGGAAACGGTTAGCGGTAAGGTGAATCGGATTCGGTTGGAGACGTTGGGGTAAGTTTTATCGAAAACACAAAGGGATTTGTGTTTTTTCAATTTCATATTTTGGGGGATAGTTTATGTGTTCATTTTCTTGTTCAGACATTCAGCTAGGACTCAATACGGTTGGTCTTTTATTTGACATTGCAGGTGCTTGGATTGTTGCATGGGAAGTGGTTCGTCAGTATAGAGGGGAAAAAGCTAAGGTTAAAAATGCGAGGTGTGATGGCTCTGCTGAAATGGAAGAAACCGATGCCTATAAAGAATGGGAAATACTAAAATATAGTCGAATGAAACTTGGTCTTGGATTTCTTACTATTGGTTTTCTTTTGCAACTTCTCTCACATTGGATTGTGAAACTTGCTACTTGAGCGAGGAGTTTTGAAAATGAACACATTAAGCGCGAATGAGTTAAACACAAAAGGCATCAATGCCATTGAATCGGCACTTGCGAATCAATCCGAAATTTCCATTTCAGTTGAAGGCGTGCCGAAATTTGTGGTGATTAGTGCAGAGCATTACAACTATTTGCTCGAATGCGAACTCACAGCGGCAATTGCAGAAACGAAAGCCGATATTGAAGCGTTGGAAGATTAGCGAGGAGTTCTGAAAATGATTGCATTTAGACAAATTTATGATGATGCACCTGCGTTTGTTCAGGTTTCGATTCCAAAAGAATTGCAGCATCAGCGCGTTGAAATAATTTTATTGCCGTTAAACGATTCACCTGAATTACCAACTAAACGACGAAAACCGCCTGCAAAATTTGCAGGTCGTGTTAAAGAATTAGGCGATGTCATGAATAGTTTGACTACTGAAGATTGGGGAATGTCTGAATGATTGTGTTAGATACACACATTTGGCATTGGTGGACAAATCAAATTCCAAATAAATTATCCTCATCGCTTATTGACCTGATTGAAGAAAGTGATGATGTAGCCGTTTCTGCAATTTCTTGTTTTGAATTGGCGTGGTTAGTTCGACACGAACGAATTGATTTAGGTTGTTCTTTTCAAGAATGGTTTGAAGAAGTTGAAGTCTCGGAATGTGTTCGTTTTTTACCTGTTACACCAAGCATTGCAAGTTTAGCCGTTTCGTTACCCGAACATCATAAAGACCCACAAGATAGAATTATCATTGCAACTGCGTTGATTCATAATGCTAAATTGTTAAGTTTCGACACCGTATTTCCAAATTATGAGGAATTGCATGGTCGCTTGATTAACCAGAAATGGCGATAAGGTTTCTGTGTTTTTGTCGTCGTTGAAAGATTAACGAGAAGTTATTAAAAATAAACCAAAAATAAAATTTAGATAGGAAAAACAATGAAAAAAATTATCGCTGCATCATTGACACTCGCTGTGACAGGCGTAGCACAATCAGCCGTTTTGCTGGAAAAAGTGGTTGAACGTACTTACAACGACGCTATGTCGAGTGCAGAAAATGAACACAGCGTAAAAAAAACCTGCTCAATTCAAGACAACAAAAAAATGGTTATTGAATATGCAACAGGCGATTTAGTCTCAAGCGTGACATATACCATTCAAATTGATAAAAATTTGATTGCGAAAAAAATTGCTGCCGCCGCGTCAGAAATTCAAAAAAATGGCGAGAATGCTGACCCGATAATGAACTACATTTCTACGGATGGCATGAATTCTATGATGGGGCATAGTCAATCTGCGTTTTATGTTGCTTATAACAAAAAAACACCTGTGACATTGCTCAATTACAAAACCGATGCAGCAGGTATGACTTCAGAAGAAACGTATAAAGCGAATTCAGAAACAGCAACGAACCTGAAAAATTTTATGGATTTAATGTGTGAAAACTTGCCAACGATTAGCGAAAGTTCAAGTGTGAGATAAGTAACCAATTCTTTAAAACTCCAAACCTAACCCCTGACATCACACATCATGAACACATTCACCTATTTATTTTTATTCGTTTTTGCAGTTGTCACGGCAACACAATTTTGGCTGGCAAAACGTCAAGCGGCTTATGTTTTGGCGCATCGAAATGATGTTCCGCAAGCCTTTAAAGAAACGATTGCGCTAACAGCACATCAAAAAGCAGCGGATTACACACTTGCCAAATCACAATTAGCCGACATCGAACGTTGGTACGGAGTTGGTTTAATTTTAGTTTTGACCGTGTTTGGCGGTATCAATTTTATTTTTGAATTTTGCGCGGCGCGAATTGAATCCCCGTTAATTGCGGGCGTGAGTTCAATTGCGTTATTGACACTTTTAATGTCCTTGTCCGAAATCCCCGTGAGTTGGTACGGCACATTTGTTATCGAAGAAAAATTCGGTTTCAACAAAAATACCCCAGCGCAATTTTTCAAAGATGAAGTGATGCAATTATCGCTCGCAGCGGTGATTGGCTTACCGATTTTGACGTTGATTTTATGGGTCATGGATAGCGTTGGTAGCAGTTGGTGGTTTTGGGCGTGGGCGATTTTAATCACTTTTTCACTGCTCATGAGTTGGTTATTTCCAACCGTCATTGCACCGCTTTTCAATAAATTTACACCGATGGAAGAGGGCGCATTAAAAACGCGCATTTCAGGATTACTTGAACGCTGTGGTTTTAACAGCCAAGGCATTTTCATCATGGACGGTTCAAAACGTTCTGGTCACGGTAATGCTTATTTCACGGGACTTGGCAATAATAAACGCATCGTATTTTTCGATAATTTAGTCGCATCACTCGATGACGAAGAATTAGAAGCGGTTTTGGCGCACGAATTAGGGCATTTTAAATGCAAGCACGTTGTCAAAATGCTGGTTGCTACATCCATTACGACGTTAATTGGCTTTGCTATTTTGGGCTATTTAGTGCAGCAAGAATGGTTTTTCGCAGGGCTAGGCGTGCAACACGTTTCGAATGCGGCGGCGTTGCTGTTATTTACGTTAATTGCCCCAATTTTTACCTTTTTTATTCAACCGATTAGCGCGTATTTTCAACGTAAATTTGAATTTGAAGCTGATGACTTTGCGGCAAAACACGCTCAAGCCAGTAAATTGATTAGTGGTTTGGTGAAATTGTACGAAGAAAATGCCAGCACGCTAACACCTGACCCACTTTATGCTTCGTTTTATTACAGCCATCCACCCGCAGCGGTGCGGATTGCTCATTTGAATGATAATGCTGCTCAAGTTGCTTGAGCAGCACATCGTATTTTTTAACCTTGAATGAAAATTTGCCCTGCATTCAACGTGGAAATATTCGGTAAAAGTGCGAATAAAATCGCACTTTCGCCGCCCGCGCCATCCGCGTCATAGTACAAACTTTGTGCGCTAGTGTTGAAAATGACACGTTGCGTCGCATTTTCAGCCGCCGTTGCATTCGCACTAATAAACAATTCTTGAGCGGTTAAAACGTTACTGGAATTTAACGCTTTAAAAATCGCACGGTCTAACATCAATGAATCCTCCGCCACGTTGAAATCGGTAATCGTATCAACGTTAAAATCACTCAGTGTTGAGGCAAAAACGAACACATCTTTTCCTAAACCACCAGTTAATTGATTCGCCACGCTATTGCCAATAATCGTATCGTCTTGATTTGAGCCAATGGCATTTTCAATAATCGTGTCGTAAGCAATCGAAACATTATTTTTTGCAGGATAAAGTTTTGTTGAATTATCACTATAAAGCTCTGTGACTGCGCCAAGTGAACTGAATTCACCTGCTCGTAAATCAATCACTTGTTTTTGCGTCTGATTGCTTGCATCAATCGTATCAATGCCGCCGCCGTCCCAAATGCTTAAATAAGGATCAGTGTCTTTTTCCCAACGATAAACCGTATCACTTGAATTGAAATTTTGATTTGCACCGTATAATTTTTGAATCGCCGCTACATCGTAAAGCAACGGCGTTTTGGCTGAAACTGCCGCCGAATTTGTATTTAAATCATAACCATCGATAAGGTAAGTTGGCTTGTTGTAAGACATTATTGTGTATTGCGTACTGTCTTTGTCTGTGGCTAAAAATGGCAGCTCTGAACCCGCACCACCTGAACCGTAAGAACGTGGATGTTTAAAACCGAGCGAGTGTCCAATTTCGTGCAACAACGTGGTGTAACCGTTTTCACCCACTGCAACGTTAGCATGATTATTATCTGACGCATCAATGCGAATTGTTACGTTTGAAAAATCACCATTACCCGCTTGCGACGTACTCGCTTCACCTGCTGCACTGCCGAGTGAACTCACATTGGTAAACGTTAAATTCGCTTTTTCCGTACTGCCAGAGGGCAACTCTCGGAATGTCAGTTTTGCGAGATTTTCATATTCGTGCAATGCCAAACGCGCGGCATTTTCTTGCTCAACACTAAACGGTGTTGCATTCGGTTTTGCATCGTCAGTTCCTAAAATACGACTTAAATCAAATGTGTAAGTCAGTTCTAAATTTCCCGCCGCGTCTTTTGAAACCGCATTTTTGGCATTCGCTAAATCTGCTTTCAAACTATTTGGAGCGAAATTTTCAAACGTGGTGTTGAAACTCACAGGCGACGTTGAAACGATGGGAATATCAATTTGTATCGTGTTAGTGAGTGCTTTTAATGCTGTTACGTTTAGATAATATGTTCCTGTAGCAAGCTCATAAATTTGTTTATTCGGTGCATTTTGAAAAAATGTGTAGCCCACACCGCTATAACCGCCAGCGGCTTTTGGTTGAATTAAACCAATATCGAATTGATTAACGAAAGGTGTGGTATCTAACGTAAATTTTGTTGTGTTATCAACGTTGAATTTATAAAAAACTTCATGTTGTGATGGCGATAATTCTGCTTGCATTGTTGAATTGTTCGCGTCGAACTTTAGCGGCGGCACAATAAATTCGTCAGTGGGTTGTGTGTTAATGGCAATTTTAAAATCTAAGGCTTGTGTTGTATTTGAATCGCCTTTGTCGATACGAACAAAATAATCGCCAGCGGGAACGTTGCGATAACTGTTTAATTGCTGCGTTGCGTCGTACAAACTGTAGCTGTAACTCAAACTATTTTGTTGATTTGGTTGAAAAATAACGACGCCAACATTTGCCGCATCGTTACTTAAATCTTGAACTTGCAACGCACCTGCTTGCGTCAAATTGATTTTGTACCAAATTTGAGCATTCGCATTGGTGTCTAATTGCCCTTGTAATGTCACTTCGCTAGTGGCAGTGCTGGTTTGCGTTAAATCAATGGCTAAATTTGAGTCGCTTGCACGAGTGCGCCATTGTTCCGTTTCAAAAGCTGAATAATCCACACCATTTGAAACTTTGGGATTGTAAGTAAGTAATGCACTCACGCTATCTATGTTTTGTAAATTATTCGATTGATAAATAAAAGGAGCTTTGGCTTCGTCATTTTTTGAGCTAATTGGAATCTCAATAACAGGCGGCGTGGGTTCTACGATGACAGGTGGTGTAACAACAGGCGGTTCAATCACAACAGGCGGTGTTGGCTCAGGTGTGATAACAACAGGTGGTTCTACAATCGGTGCAGGTTTTTGAGCGTTGATAAAATCAGCAACATTGAGTGTTTTATCAGAAAATTTTAAAAATTCGGTGTTAATGATGGTGTCTGTACCATCAACAATACCTTTGCCAATGTATTTAACAATAAGCGCATTTTGCGCGGCATTATCCAAATTGAGCGTGATGTCGTAATCGCTCAGTTTACGACTAAAAATAGCCGTATCGTTACCATCGCCACCATCGATAAAATCATCACCTTTGCCGCCTGTGAAGGTGTCATTGCCGCAATTTCCAATTAGTGAATTATTCAACGCATTTCCCAAACCTTTACTATTTGCGCCCGTGAAAATGAGATTTTCAACATTGGACGGTAAAGTAAAAATCGGCAATGCCGTTTCAATCGTATCATTTCCACCAATCGCTAAATTTTTATTGGTTTCCGATACAACATCTTTAGGGTTATCGACAATGTAATAATCATCCCCGTTGCCACCAACCATCTTGTCCACGTCTAAACCGCCGTCCAGCGAATCATTGCCTTCACCACCGTTTAAACTATCTTTTCCCGCATTGCCGCGCAGAAAATCATCGCCTGCTAAACCGCTTAATGTGTCTGATTTTTCACCGCCAACGAGGGTGTCATTGTTTTTCGTGCCAGTGAGTTTTAAGCCTTTTGTTATTGTTGCCATGAGATTCACCTTCTAAATTTAAATATGTTGTTTAAAGTAACTCTAAAGCAAACATTAACCCGTCTTCACGTTTGCCATTTTCAGCAGGATAATAGCCTTTTCTTACGCCGATTTCGTTAAATCCAAGCGAATCATAAAGTGAAATTGCACCTGTATTTGAAGGGCGAACTTCTAAAAACATTTGTTCAGCCTCTTTTTTGGCAATCGAAATCAAATGTTCCAAAATTTTGCGACCGATGCCTTGTTTTTGCTCTTTAGGTGAGACGCATAAATTCAAAATATGCGCTTCACCGACAGCCATCGACATAATTCCATAGCCTAAAATGTCGTCACCCAGTTCGCAAACCCAGCAGTCATAGCGCGTATTCAAACAATCTTGAAAAATATCTTTTTCCCAAGGGAATGGATAGCTGCTTTTTTCAATTGCCACAATCTGCGACAAATCCGAACGGTTCATTTTTCTTAAACGCATCAAATCTTTGCGCCCCACAGAATCAGGAAAAACTTTGGCATAAAACTCCACATCAGCATCATAAATTATAAAATCTTTTAAACGGTCAAGCAGTCCACGCATTATTTATTCTCACTTTTTATTTCCAAATACTCACGATGTTAATGCTTCAATTTCTAGTGCGGTTAATCCTGTAAGTTTAGCGATAATCTCAATAGCTAAACCTTCAGCCAGCATTCCTTTTGCAATTTGTGATGCTTTGATTTTTTCACCTTCTTCACGTCCTTGTTCTCGACCTTGTTCAAGTCCTTGTTCAAGACCTTGTTCAAGACCTTGTTCACGAGCTTCAATTTTCGCTGTTTCAATGACATTACGTTCCCGATGACCTGCCATAGCTTGCCCTTCATAAACAAGCAATTCCTCTTTGTTCCATAAATGTTGTTCAGCAATTTGATAAGCCATTTTTAAGGCTTGCGTGTTTGCGTTTTCTGGAATGTGGTCAAGTTCAAAACCTTGTTGAATAAAATAAATCCATTTTTCGGCGGTCGTTTCAAGTTCTTGTTCGGTTTTGTGAAACTTTTTTAACTCAATGAAATTCCATTCCAAATCGGTCATTTCATGTTGCAAGGTACATTTATCAATAATCAAATGCCTTGAACAATAAGCTGGCGTGTTGAACAGATTGAAATCCAAAATACCCAGAAAAATAACGGGCTTGAGTTTGTAATAATTTTCACCAATCGGTAACTGTTGGCTGTAGGCTTTTGAGCTGTAATACATCGCGCGTTGCAAAAACCACGCTTCTTTAGCCACTTGCATTTCAATAATAAATTCACGTCCTGAGCTGTCTTTGGCTTTAATATCCAGTCCCGTATTTTTCAAGCCATCCACTTGCGGCGATTGATAAGGATTCAAAATATCGACATTTTCAATGGCGTAATCGAGTTCTAACATTTCATTGAGAAATTCAATCAAAATGCTTTTGTGTGCGTCGTTACCAAAAATTTTTTTAAAGGCAATGTCGGTTTTTGGGTCTACGAATTTCATGGATTTTTTCCTGTTTATTTCCAATTCAATTGCCGTCGAATTATCACAAGATGCTTTTGTTGCATGGTTTTTGATTTGGGTAAAACGAAAAGTATGCCGAAATTGATAAAAATTTGCACGTTTGTACTTTAGATTTTTAAATTCAGGATAAAATCAACCACAATGATAAAAAAAAACTAAAACGAATTTTATGAGTGATAGAGAAAAATTAAAACTTGCATTAGAAGAAGTGCTTGATAGTGGAAATTACACTGAATTATTTTTTGAAGATATTTTCAAATTATGGGTAAAAGATGGAATTTCCCCAGAAGTAATTTTGAGAGAAATTCAAGCGTTAGAAAATGTTGATGATTTCTTATTAGAAGATGTAGAAATAAATAGTAAGTGGAATGGTAAGATTCCCGTATGGATTCTTCATCAAAATTTCTGTCCTGAAAAACCTGATACATACTTTAAAAGAGGCTCATCCTCCGCAACGAAGGATGAAACCCAGTTCACTAAAAAGAATTCACCTCTTAAAGGACTATGGCATAAGCATTATTTCGATAATAACAATGACTTTCTAAATCAGAATATTGAAAATGAAAAAAGAAAACATAAGATTTTAGAGAACTCTTTAAAACTTGTATCAATGCTATCCAGAATTTCAGAACAAGCTGTTACTGGAGAATGGATAATCTTCAAGAAAGAAAACAACATCAACACATATCTTTGTTTAGCCAAACATGATGATGGAGATTTAGCTATTGCTGAAAAAATGAAAAAAGCTGGCATAGCGGTCTAAATCATCAAAAGTTTTCACTTCCAAATACTCACAATGTTTGTGAAATCATCCGTCCACGCAGGCATATCAAAATACAGCGGCATTTTTTGCCATGAACCGATTTGACTGGTTTGCAGCGGTTTTAAGGTTTCAGGATTTTTCGCCAAAACCACCCAATCCGTTGCCACAATCAATGGCGCGTCGGTTTGTGGTTTGAATTCTTGAATTAACGCCGCTAGTTTCATTTGTTCAGCATGAATCGAAACGACTTTTTTCAACAGTAAATGCCGATTCGTAATATGAAACGCCAAAATGCCATTTGGTTTTAACTTTTTGAAATAGAGTTCAATCGCTTCGCGCGTCAATAAATGCGTCGGCACAGCATCCGAACTAAACGCATCCATCATCAGCAAATCAAATGTGCCATCGGGTTTATTTTGCAGCGACAAACGCGCATCGCCGATTTCTGAAACGGCATTCGGCGCACATTGGCTGAGATAAGTGAAATACGCAGGATTTTTGGCAATATCGACCACAAGCGGGTCAATTTCATAAAGCGTCCACGTTTGCGACGGTTTTGCATAACACGTCAACGCGCCAGCACCTAAACCGACCACGCCGATATTCCACAACTCATTTTGAGCATCAAACGTTTTAAACAATTGCCCCATCGGACTTGGACGACTGTAATAAGTGAGCGGCGTTTTGCTTTCGGTTGGAATCAAACGCTGTGCGCCGTGTTTGGTCGTGCCGTGAAATAATTCGTGATAAATTTCAGGCTGACCTTTTTCATCAGTCAAAACACTTTCACGCACCGCCATCACGCCAAAAAAAGTGCGTTCTTGCATGAGTGTGTGACTTTCGCTGTGATGCACAACCATTGCCGACATGATAATCACGCCAATCAATCCTGCATACGCCACCACGCGACGACGTAAAAAATACACCGCAATTGTGAGCAAAATCAGACTAATCGCAATGCCGTCGAAATAACCGATTAAATTCTCAACGCTGAAATAAACACCCACGCCAATTGCCAGCAGTAACAACGGGTCAATCAATTGCATGCCGATTTCAGGCAACGACAATTTTTTCAAACTCGGACGCAACAATAACGCCGCCACAATCATTAACGGATATTCGTAAATGCCATTGAAAACGAATGGCGCGACAAACGTGTTAAACATGCCGCCGAGCATTCCCGCAAACGACATGATGAGATAATAGGTTGTTAAATGTGTGCTGTGCGGGCGTTGCTCTGCGAGTTCTCCGTGACACACCATAATCGCAAAGAAAAACGCGATAACGTGAAAAACTAAATACATCCAATACGGCAAATCGGCAGGATTGATAAACGCATACGCCACGAAAGGAATTAAAAAAATCGGTTGTAGACGTACAAACCAAACGTGACTTTTATCGTTCCAACGCGAAAAAACCAGCACAAACGAAAGTAAATAAACCGTGAGCGGAATAATCCAAAGCAATGGCACGGAGGCAATATCGGTGCTGATAAAATTCGTTAAGCCGAGCAACAAACTCGACGGCACAAATGCCAATGCGCCCCAATAAAATTTGGTTTTCCATGAAAGCGGTGGCGCGTGTGATGAAGCGACAGAAACGTGACGTTCGTAATAAAAAGCATCGGTTTGAATGGCAACACTTTCACTGGCAACGTAGCTGTAATTCGTGGCGCGGTAATTTTTCCAAAGCATCGCGCCACATGCCGCAATCAAAACGCATAAAACAACATAGCCCATTGACCAATCAGATTGTTGGGCAATTAAGCCCCATTTCGGTTCGATGAAAAACGGATAACTGAGCAATGAAACTAAACTGCCTGTGTTACTTGCTGCATAAAGAAAATACGGGTCGTGGCTGTCGTGATGACCAACGTGAGCAAACCATTTTTGAATCAGTGGCGCGGTGGTTGAAAGGATAAAAAAAGGCAAACCGATTGCCAAAGCAAGTGTTGAAAAAATCCAAAATGTGGGATTCGTTTCAGTTGGAGGTAATAAATTTTCAGGTAAGCCAACAGGTAACGCTAAAAAACTGAGTGCAATGACAACTAAATGCACGGTGATTTGAACTTTTGAATTTAAACGTGTTCCCAGCAAATGCGCGTACAAATAGCCTAAAAACAAAACGCTTTGATAAAACACCATGCAACTATTCCACACCGCAGGTGTGCCGCCAAGCAATGGCAAAAGTAATTTGCCAAACAGCGGTTGCAAAACAAACATTAAAAGCGCACTGGAAAATAACGTGCTAGCGAATAAAACGATGAGAAAAAGGGAGCGATTTTGTGAATGCATGAGTAACAACGAAGGCAATTGTGTGAAAACAATTGGTATTTCCCACCTGCGCCGCCGTGTCCTTTCGTCCATGAACCGAAGGTTCAAGGGGGAACGAGGTCTGTTAATCGGGCTACTTATACGAAGATAAGCCTGCACTCCATGACTGAACACCCATTCCCGAGGGTAATATAGGTTCAGGAAACACCCAGAACACTCTCAAACGCCGCAGGAAATACCGCGATAGTTTAATCAGTTTTAGTCATTTTCTAAAACGTTTTCTATTTTATGACGCATATTTGAAAGGCATTCGTTCAAATTTTGGTTTAATTTCAAGTTCTCTTCTTTGAGCATTTGCAATTCGTGGGCGATATTTAACGCAACCATGACTGCAATTCGGTCATCACCGTTAATTTTGCCTGCGTTGCGAATTTTCGACATTTTGTCGTGCAATTGTTTTGCGGATTCGATGAGCGATTCTTCCTCTTCGTAAGCACAAGCGATTTTGTATTCTTTACCTAAAATGGTTAATGAAACGGTTTTTTTGCTACTCATGAATTTTGCTCCATAGCTTTTAATCGGTTAATCATGGCTTCAACTTGGGTACGCGCTAAGGTTGTTTTTTCAAGCAATTTTGCTTTTTCACGCACTAACGTATCTTGCTTTATTTTGAGTGACACATTTTCGACTTTGATGTGTTTATATTCATCCACTAACACGTCGAGTTTGTTTTCAAGCGATTTTAATTCTTCGTTTGGATAAGAGATATTTGGTTTCATTTTTCGCTGTAAAAGTAGTTAAAAACGGGACAATTGTGATTATTTCAATAATGAACAATGGTAGCATAAGGGCGTATTAACAACATTATTGTGTGGAGAAAAAATGAGTTACGCGACAATTGATGCAATTTTAGTGCAGTACGATGGTGAATTATCCGCCGCACAAGCACATGGTATGGCGAGTGGATTACTTGCTGTAAATGGCAAATTTAACAATGAAAAATGGTTGTATGAATTGTTACAAAATACGCTACCGCTAAGTGCTGAACATAAAGTTGAATTGCTGGGCTTATTTGATGACATACAAGACGTTTTAATCGACGATGAATTTGAATTTGATTTGTTTTTACCTGATGAAGACGAATCAGATTTGCTTGAGCGAGTCGATGGTTTGCGCGAATGGTGCAAAGGCTTTTTGCTCGGAGTCGGTTTTGCGAATACGGCGACCAAATTTTCACAACAAACCCAAGAAATCCTCAAAGATGTTTCAGAAATTACTAAACTCGACACCGACATTGAATTGGATGACGAAGAAGCCGAAAACGATTTTATGGAACTGACCGAATACTTACGCGCGGCAGTTTTGGCGTTGCGCGATGATTTTTCTGCGAAATCTTGATTTATGATGTCAACGAATTCCCTCGTTTTAGCTAGCGGCAATGCTGGCAAAATTAAAGAACTCCAAGCCTTATTGCCAAATCACACGCTCATTCCACAAACTCAATTCAACGTGTCAGAAATTGCCGAAACAGGCACAACGTTTGTTGAAAATGCGATTTTAAAAGCGCGTCATGCGGCAACAATTTCAAATTTACCTGCGATTGCAGACGATTCAGGCTTGGTAGTTTCTGCGTTAAATGATGCGCCTGCGATTTATTCGGCGCGGTATGCAGGTGAAAAAGCCACCGATGCTGAAAATATCGCCAAAGTTTTGCGCGAATTAGATGGCGTTCCATTTGAGAAACGGCAAGCATACTTTTTCTGTGTGTTAGTTTTGATACGCCATGCGGCTGATCCGTGTCCGATTATCGCGCAAGGACGTTGGGATGGGGTGATTTTAGAACAACCACAAGGCGAAAATGGCTTTGGTTACGATCCGATTTTTTTTGTACCTTCGCACGATTGCAGCGCGGCAGAATTACCGTTTGAAATTAAAAATTCGCTCAGTCATCGAGCGCAAGCCTTAGTGCAATTACAGCAAGCGTTAAATCTACGTTAAACTACGCGCCACTTTTACTTCAAAAATAGATAAATCACTTATGACCGATAACGTACACGCTCACGAAATTCACAAATTTGGCTCAATGGCAGAACGCTGGTGGGATAAAGAAGGCGAATTCAAAACCTTGCACCAAGTCAATCCATTACGTTTGCAATACATTCAACAATTTATTTCCATCGAAGGCAAACGTGGCATTGACGTAGGTTGTGGTGGTGGAATTTTAACCGAAGCCTTAGCACAAGCTGGTGCAGATGCGTTGGGCATTGATTTGAGCCACGATTTGCTTGATGTTGCCGAATTGCACGCTTTGGAAACAGGTGCAACGGTGAATTATCAAAAAATTGCGGTTGAAAAATTGGCGGAGGAACAACCTGAAAGTTTCGATTTTGTAACGTGTATGGAAATGCTTGAACACGTTCCTGACGCGGGTTCGATAGTTTCAGCGTGTGCAAAACTGGTGAAACCTGACGGTTTGGTGTTTTTTTCAACATTGAATCGCAAACCGAAAGCCTTTTTGCTAGCGATTGTCGCGGCAGAATACTTGTTAAATATGGTTCCCAAAGGCACGCATGAATTTAAAACATTCATTAAACCCTCTGAACTTTGTCAAACAGCGCGTTCTGCGGGTTTGGAATTACAAGGCATGATCGGAATTGAATACAATCCGCTCACGCAAAAATTCTTTTTGGGCAAAGACCTTGATGTGAATTACATTGCCGTTTTTAAAAAAGTGGCTTAACCATAATTGATGATTGGGGAATTTTTATGACACATTTAGTTTTATCCGATATGTCGGCGAGTGTTTCTGAATTAAAAAATAACCCATTGGCGACTGTAGCTGCTGGAGGCGGTTCACCTGTGGCAATTTTTCACGATAACAAACCTGAATTTTATTGTGTGCCTGCGGCAATGTATGAAGCATTGCTTGAAAAACTTGACGATATAGAACTAAACGCTATAGCAGATGAACGTTTAAACGATGGTCAAGCATTGATTCGAGTTTCACTTGATGACTTATAAACTTGATTTTCACCCAGTGGCGTTCAAAGAATGGCAATCGCTCGATGAAACAATTCGTAAACCCTTCAAGCAAAAATTAGCAGAACGTTTGCAAAATCCGCATCACGCGCCATCGAAATTATCTGGACAAAAAAATCGTTACAAAATCAAACTGCGTGCAGTTGGTTATCGATTAGTTTATGAAGTAAGAGATAGCGAAATAGTCGTTGTTGTTGTGTCCGTTGGAAAACGAGAGCGAAATGTTGTGTATAAAAATGCCGAGCAACGACAATGAAAAAACTGACCTGTATTTTATTCGATTTAGACGGTACGCTGGTTGATACCGCGCCTGATTTAATTGCGAGTTTGAATTTCGCATTGAATCAGCACGGTTTTGCAACCGTTCAACCAGAACATGTTAAACCGCATGTTTCGTTTGGCGCATCGGCGATGATTAACGGCAGTTTTAAAAATGCGCTTGACGATGAAACGCACAACGCCATTTTGACTACGATGCTTACGCAATACGAAGATAACATTGCATTGCACAGCCGATTTTTCGATGGCATTTTAGATGTGTTAGCGTTTATCGAAATGCAAAATCTTTCGTGGGGCATTGTGACCAATAAACGTGAACGCTTCACGCATCCGTTGGTAGAAGCGTTAAACCTACAACATCTCGCAGCGTGCGTGATTTGTGGTGACACAACGCCGAATCCAAAACCGCATCCCGCTCCAATTCTTGAGGCTTGCAAACGCGCGAATGTGGCAGTTGAAAATTGCGTTTATATCGGCGATGCAGCTCACGATATTGCGGCGGGAAAGAATGCCAATATGCACACCCTCGCAGCCACTTACGGTTATCTGCAACCAACTGATAAACCCGAAAACTGGGGCGCAAACGCACTTATTCATTCTCCGCAAGATTTACTCGCGTGGCTGAAAAACGCGTTGTGACAAAAAAAAACCACGCAGGTTTTACGCTCATCGAAGTGTTAATCGCCATGACGCTGTTAAGTTTAATGGTGGTTTTACTTTTTAGCAGTCTCAGCATCGGCGCAAAAAGTTGGGAACAAGGCGAAAGTAAAATCGCTGACGTGAATGAAGTCGCCGTTGTTCAACAATTTTTTAATCATCACCTCGCACACGCAATGCCACAATGGAACGATTTTGACCCCGAAAAAGAGCGCGTGTTTTCCTTTCAAGGCAAGAAAAATTCGTTGCAATTTGTCAGTGCATTCCCAGCCAGTGCCGAGCGTTCAGGCTTGCAACTGTTCGATTTAAAACTCCAAGAAGAAAATAAACAACGTTTTATCGAAGTCACTTTAACGCCATTTTTTCCGCTTGCCGAAGGTGAAGAATTTTTTGAAGACACGATTGAGTTGGTGCATGGCGTAGAACGTTTTGAACTTTTTTATTACGGTCTAAACGACGAAACGGGCGAATACGGTTGGCAAAACGAATGGCTTTCAAAAGAAGAACAACCACGTTTAATCAAAATTCTACTTGAACTCGAAGACGGGCGTTTTATCCCTGAAATTGTCGTTGCATTAAAAGTCGATGGCAGCTACAGCAACGCAGATTTAGAAAGCGTTCCCGTTGAAGAAGTAGAAGGCGAAAATCAATGAAACAGCGTGGCGTAGCGTTAATTTTAGTGCTTTGGGTACTCAGTATTTTAACGTTGATGGCGGGCAGTTTTACGCTCACCATGCGCCGCGAAACCGCTGGACTTAGCCACACCAAAGAAAACGCGCAAGCTCTCGCTCACGCAAAATCTGGTTTAGCGTTAGCACAAGCGATGCTGTTGCAAGAAGATGAAGCCAAACGGTGGCGCGTCGATGGCAGTATTTACGAAATTGAATCTGAAACGGCTATCACGCGCATTCGGATTACCTCTGAATTTGGCAAAATCGACATTAACAGTGTGACTACAAAACTGTTGCATCACGTTTTGCAATTCGCACCACTTGAAACGCAAGCACAGCAAGAACTTGAAAACGCGATTTTAGATTGGCGCGACGAAGACGAAACAACGCGCCCGTTTGGCGCAGAAAAACCTGAATACAACGCGGCAAAGCTCAGTTATACACCGCGAAATAAGCCGTTTCGTTCGTTTGAAGAACTGCAAATGCTAAAAGGAATGAATGCTGACGTTTTTGCGTGGATGCAGAAGATTTTCACCATTTACGCCGCAGGACAAACTGAAGTTGAAATGAATACCTCTAGCCGTGAAGTGCTGAATGTGCTGCCAGAAATTGACGTAACGCAACTGGATAATTATTTTTTTGCTAGGCAAAAAGCCGTTTTAAATCATGCTCCAATGCCGATATTGCCGCGTATCGAAAATGCGGGGCAATCGATGAATAGCGACACTCAAAATGCGACCGAAGCGGAAGTTGCGCCCGATATTGCGGTTGTCACGATTTCAGTGGAAACGGTTTTAGAAAACGAGGCAACGGCGCGAATTGACGTGACGATGGAAAAAAGCGACGGGGCGAATAATTTGCCATTTCAGATTTTAGTTTGGCAAACTGATCTTGATGCACCGTCGTTGTTTTCAGAAGAGATGAATCTATTTTTAATCGCACATTTTTTCGAGCCTGAAAATGTGCCGAATTAAACACGTCTTATAAATAGTTGTACGCAAACTTAGCAATTTGTGAATAAGACGTATCGCCAATGAAAAATTCTGACCAGCGACTTGGGTCAAATTTAATATCTTCGCTGTCCCATTTAAATAATTTAATCAAACTTTCCATCAATTTTTTGTCCATATAAACGTAGTTCATCGCGACACGGTTGCTAATTAAAATGGGGTTGTAATTGTCTTCGGTGCGACGCACGATAAAGCAACCTGAACGATACAAACTGTACAAAATTTTAAATACTGACGATTGGTCTTCTTGTTCAAAATTGAGTGCTTTGGTGACTTGCTCCGATGCCGCTTTTAAACCTACACCGCCATAAGGCTCACTTTCAGCGAGTAAAATGTCGAGTTGTTGATAAATTCTCTCGCGCATAGCATGTGGTGGAAAATCGGTTTTTAAGCTCAATTTTGCTTTGATGAAATTGTTGTAAATCCGTTTCATATCTTCACCCGCAGGCGCGGCGTGTTCTAGTTGCGCTTGTTGATTTTGTCCTTTGAAAGCCGCAATGGCGGTTTCATTTTCTTCGCTATCGCAGGATAAAACGGGGTCTAAATCGCCGATGTGACGTTGCGTAATCGAGACCATTTTTAACCGTTCAACTTTTCGACATAAATCGCCAAAACCTTGAAACGAGCTGTAGGCATTAAAATCAACGCCGTGAGAGCTTTTAATCGCAGCGGCAATCGTTGATTGATTGGTTTTTAACCCATGCTCAGTGTTATAGCGAATTTTTTCAATCAATAATTCAATCAATTTATTTTCATCATTGCTCGCGGATAATTCTGATTTTTTCGTCGCAGATTCATTTTTACCAAAATCTTCGTGGTAATAAAAAATATCGCATGCACTACGATACAACTCGCCAACCGTATTTTTGGTGCTGCCGATGCCGATAATGGTTTTGCCGATTTCTTTGAGTTTTGAAAATACAGGCATGTAATCGCGGTCGTTGGCGATAATCGCAAAAATGTTGATGTCAGGATGCGTGTAAGCAATCGACATGGCTTCGATGGCAAGGCGAATATCGGAGGTGTTTTTATAGCCGTTGTAATAGGGAATATCTTCGTGACGAATCAAATTCGCCTGCAACATTTCGCGCAATTCTTTTTTACGCGTTTCTGAAATGGGCAATTTCATAATGTCGCCAAATGAACGACGAATGCTAATGTCACCGTGTTCAGTTAATTTTTTGATTTCTTTTTTAATATCGAGCGGTAAATCATCATCAAGACAAAAACCCACAAAATTATCCAAATCTATAAATAACGCAATTCTATTTTTCTTTTCCATTATGTTTAACCTGTTTTTATTATAAAGTGCGAATTTAGCGGGAAAATAATCAGCGTAAATTCGCTCCGTATTATGTGGGATGATTTGAGGATTCAAAAATTATTTTGCAAACATATTTGAAAACGTGAGTACCGTGTAATTTGGTACAATAGCAACAATGACAAATAAAAATATCAATCCAGCCATTTGGACTGATGAAATAAAGTGAAAAATGAAATTTAAAAAAGAATTTGACGTAATCGTCGTTGGCGGCGGTCACGCAGGAACAGAAGCCGCGCTCGCTTCAGCACGAACAGGCGCACAAACATTACTCCTCACGCAAAACATCGATACGCTTGGACAAATGAGTTGCAATCCTGCCATCGGTGGGATTGGTAAAGGGCATTTGGTCAAAGAAATCGACGCGCTTGGCGGTATTATGGCGAAGGCGATTGATTTAGGCGGCATTCAATTTCGCATTTTGAATGCCAGCAAAGGCCCTGCGGTTCGAGCTACTCGCGCTCAGGCTGATCGCCAACTTTATAAACAAGCGGTGCGTTACGCGCTCGAAAATCAACCGAATTTAATGTTATTTCAACAAACCTGTTCGGATTTGATTGTTGAAGGCACAAAAGTTGTCGGTGTGAAAACGTTGATGGGGTTAGATTTTTCAGCGAAAGCCGTTGTGTTAACAGCAGGCACTTTTTTAGCAGGCAAAATTCATATCGGTTTAGAAAATTACAGCGGTGGACGCGCTGGCGATGCGGCTTCAATTGCGTTAGCAGAACGTTTGCACGAATTACCGTTGCGAATTGATCGTTTAAAAACAGGTACGCCGCCACGCATCGATGCGCGAACCATTAACTTTTCGGTTTTGGAAGAACAACACGGTGATACACCTACGCCTGTGTTTTCGTTTTTGGGCAAACCGCAGCATCATCCGCGTCAAATTCCGTGTTTTATTACCCGAACCAACGAAAAAACCCACGATATTATTCGCAGCGGTTTAGACCGTTCGCCGCTTTATTCGGGCATTATCGAAGGCATTGGGCCACGCTATTGCCCGTCGATTGAAGATAAAATTGTCCGTTTTGCTGACCGTGATTCGCATCAAATTTTTATCGAACCCGAAGGTT
>JAQTOT010000144.1 GCA_028713145.1 Methylococcales bacterium | reverse complement strand
ATCGCGGCGATTGTGCCAAACGTACCAGGAGCTTTTTTGACTAACCCAAAGCCAAAACCGAAGGCTAAAAATAGCGTGGGATTTTTTAAAATTTGAGAAATCGAAAGTGCATTTTTGCCGTAATTATTAAGAAAAATGTTCATAGCCTTTTGCCGAAAATGTTTGAATTTGTCCGTCTTTTTTTAAACGCAAACCTGCTTGCGAATCAATAAAACCAATATGTGTACAGTTTTCTGGAATGCGATGTGCGTTTTGCGGTGAAACGGTAAAACATAATTCGTAATCATCGCCCGAAATTAGCGGCATTTGCCAGTCGCCTGTTTGTTGAAGGTAATTTTTAACTTCATTTGAAAGTGGCAGTTTTTCAAGTTCTACCGTCGCGCCAACACCGCTTTGTTTCAAAATGTGTCCTAAATCACTCACCAAACCGTCCGAAATATCAATGCACGCATTCGCCACATCACGCAACGCTAAACCTGTTGCAATGCGTGGCGTTGGTTGATGAAAACGAGTAAGCGCATTTTCAGCATCGAATTTTTGACCTTGCATGATTTTTAAACCTAAACCCGCATCACCCAAAAATCCGCTCATAAAAATCAAATTACCGACTTGTGCATTGGAACGTTTCAAGGCTTTTCCTGCTGGCACTAAACCCATTGCTTGCACAGTCAATGTCAACGCGCCTTTCGTGGTATCGCCACCAATTAAATCAACGTTGTGTTGCTGCGCCAAATTTAAAAAGCCTGTTGAAAATTCATGCAACCAATTTTCATCCACTTTTGGCAACGTGAGCGCAAGCGTGACGGCTAGCGGCTTTGCACCCATCGCAGCTAAATCACTTAAATTCACGGCGAGCAATTTATGTCCAAGTTGCGCGGGATTTGCGTCAGGAAAAAAATGCACGTTTTCAACCATCGTATCAGTGGTGATAGCAAGTTCGTAGCCGCTTGGAATCGAAAGTAACGCGCAATCATCACCAATTCCCAAACGAGTTTGCGCGTTTGGCAACGTCTTGTTTTTGAAAAATTTATCAATTAGAGAGAATTCAGAGAGCATATTTGTGTTGTAAATTGTCGAGTTGTTTCATTTTAATTATGTTGATTTGAAGGAAATGGAGAAACAAAATCGCCCGATTTTTTTGGAAAATGGGCAATTTATTACATATCCCAAGGGTTTAAAATACAAACACCCGTTGCTGAGAAATCTGCCACATTGCGCGTAACAACTGTCATTTTATGAACCAAGGCAGTTGCCGCAATGAGTGAATCTCGATCAGCGCAAGGATTTGGAATATGAAATTTTGCACAACATTGTGCAACCACCACATCAATCGAGAGAATTCTTCCTTGAAATGCAGGCAACACTTGATTATCAAGCCAAGTGCGTAACATTTTGCCTTGTAAATCATCACGTCGTTCAACCAATCCAACACCAATTTCTAATTCCAAAATCGTTATTGCAGACAAAAACAAATCATTTGCAGATACGTTTTCTGCCCATGCCGTTACATTTTTATCCGCTTTACCTGTTTTAGCTTTGCGAAGTTCTGATACAACGTTTGTATCTAATAAAAACATCATGAAAAATCGGCAGGTTTAAAAAGATTCGTTGTCAAACGCGGTGCCTCAAAATCGATTTCATCATCAGGCATTGTTAATAATTCAACAATGTTCGGTTCGTCATGGGTCATTTTTTTATATTCTTCAATACTTAACAAAACGTAAGCAGGTCGTCCACGGTCAGTAATAAATACTGTTCCCAAACGTGCTGCTTTTTTAGCTTTGCCAATATCTTGATTTAATTCTCGACTAGAAAGTGTCGTAATGCTCATGTCCTGATTCCTGCTTTGTAATTAAAGTAGAAACATTACTACATTTGAATTTAAAAAACAAAACCACCCGATTTTTTTTGAAAACGGGCGGTTAAAATTTATTCACAATTGATTGCCAATCATAACCATAGGACGAGGTGTGAATATCGTTAAACTTCATTAGGGTAGTAATTGAAAGCTGATTTGTAATGTTGTTTAGTGAATATGAACTTTGCATAAAAATTTAATCTTTAACACCATCAGACGAAAACGCCTTCCCTTTTATCCCTTCAATACATTGAGGATTGCCGCCCAGCGTGCCATCATGCCCATTGCCGCTATTATCTGTCGCGCGGCAATCGTCGAAACTCCAATGCGCCACCAAACCGTCTTTTAAATCGGCATTTGCAGGGCTGAAAAAGATGGGCAGTAATGCCAGCGTGAGTAAAGCTAGGGGTTTGGTTTTCATTTTTTTAAGCCTCGTTGTTGTAAAAAAATAATTGATGTTACGCAGTAAAGTACCTCCCCCTGCCTTCGCTACGCTACGGCTTCCCCCTCCAAAGGGGGAAAAACAGTAAAAATCAAAAGCGATTGCTTTTAATGGTTTCGCCCCCTTTGGAGGGGGCAGCCTGAAAGGCTGGGGGAGAGCGAAGCGAGGGGGCTTGCTTTAGTTCATCAACTGCGTAGTCGAGATGAATTGTAAAACAAAAGGTGACATGGTTTGGCATACCACTTTGAAATTATTTTAAATTTTCAATTTCGGTGTGGGTTAAGTTTCATAATTTGCCCCAAATATCATTCACTCGCGCAATAATTTCAGGCGACATCGTAATGGTTTTTCCCCATTCTCGATTGGTTTCGCCTGCCCATTTATTCGTGGCATCAAAACCCACTTTTGAACCCAAACCCGAAACAGGCGACGCAAAATCTAAATAATCAATCGGGGTGTTTTCCAAAATCGTCAAATCGCGTGCGGGATCCATTCGCGTGGTAATTGCCCAAATCACGTCTTGCCAATCACGGACGTTAATATCGTCATCCACCACAATCACAAATTTGGTGTACATGAATTGGCGTAAAAATGACCAAGTGCCAAGCATCACGCGCTTTGCATGACCTGCATATTGTTTTTTCATCGAAATCACCGCCATGCGATATGAACAACCTTCGGGTGGCAAATAAAAATCAACGATTTCAGGGAATTGTTTTTGCAAAATCGGCACAAACACTTCATTCAACGCCACACCCAAAATGGCAGGTTCATCAGGTGGACGACCCGTGTAAGTGCTGTGGTAAATCGGGTTGTTACGCTCTGTAATCGTTTCAATCGTGAAAACAGGAAAATCGCTGACTTCGTTGTAATAACCTGTGTGGTCGCCAAAAGGGCCTTCGGGCGCGGTTTCATTTGGGTAAATAAAGCCTTCTAAAACGATTTCTGCGCTGGCAGGAACTTGTAAATTATTACTTAAACAATCAGCCAATTCGGTTTTTGAGCCACGCAATAAACCTGCAAACGCAAATTCTGATAACGAATCAGGCACAGGCGTAACGGCGGCTAGAATGGTTGCGGGGTCTGCACCTAAAACCACTGTGACAGGAAACGGCTCATTCGGATGTACGTCTTGCCATTCTTTAAAATCCAACGCGCCACCACGATGCGCTAGCCAACGCATAATCGTTTTGTTTTTGCCAATCACTTGTTGACGATAAACGCCCATGTTTTGCCGTTCTTTGTTTGGTCCTTTTGTGATGACTAATGCCCAAGTAATCAACGGTGCCGCATCATCGGGCCAGCAATGTTGAATCGGATAACGTCCTAAATCAATTTCGTCACCACGCAACACATTTTCTTGGCAAGGCGGATTTTTTACGATTTTGGGTGACATATTCAAAACCTGTTTGAATACAGGAATTTTATCCATCGCATCACGAAAACCTTTTGGTGGTTCAGGTTCTTTTAAATACGCAAGCAACTTTCCAATTTCGCGTAATTCTGAAATCGAATCTGCGCCCATTCCCATTGCGACGCGGTGCGGTGTACCGAATAAATTACCCAGTAATGGCACGTTGTAACCTTTTGGGCGTTCAAACAGCAGAGCTTGCCCTTGTGCTTTTAACGTTCGGTCGCAAATTTCGGTAATTTCTAAATACGGATCAGCTTGATAATTAGTGCGTTTGAGTTCGCCTTGTTTTTCGAGTTGCGAAATGAAATCGCGTAAGTCGTGGTATTGCATAGCCAAAAAGTAAAATGGGATAAGAGAATGCCAACATTGTACCGTTAAATTTGAAAACACTGGCATCGTAATTGCTGCACAAAAATAAATAAACGTATTGCGAACTTCATCACAGATTAAAAATTTCTTATGTAGTAGGATTCGTACAAGTATTTTTAGCATTTAACTTTAATTTTTAGGATAGAAAATGGCTACCACCACTCCAAAATTCGTATTTTCAGCAACAACAGACATCACAGAAGTCACACCTAGCCAAATTGCAAAATTCACAACCAAAGATCTTGCTGTGCTTTCAAAAACACAAGCAGAAGGTTTGAGCGCAGAGCAACTTGCAAAATTACCTGCAAAATTACTTTCATCTTTGCCGCAAGTTAAACTGATTGCTCCCGAAGCATTAGCAGGAATTGTGACAAAATCGATTCCAAGTTTGTCTGTGAATCAATTAACCATTGATCAGTTAAATGGTTTAACAACTGAGCAAATCAAAGCCTTCACGACTGCACAAACGAGTGTGCTAAATAAAACGCAATTATCGAATTTAGATGAGGAGCATTTTGCTGCCATTTCAACAAAAGCGGCGAGCAAAAAAGTGTCGAGTCCTTTTGGGGCGATTCAATTGAAAAATTTGGATCCTAAAGCCATGTCACTCATAACACCTGAGCAAATTTCCTCGTTATCGGCGACACAAATTGCTGCGTTAAGTTCAGCGCAAATTGCAGAGCTTTCAACGGATCAAGCTCTTGCTTTTACCACAGTGCAAGCAGCAAGTTTTGGCAGTAAAAGTTTGCCCTATTTGAGCAATGACGTGATTGCCGCATTCGACGGTAAATTTTTAGCCGCAATTGCGCCCAAAACATTTGGCGCAATGACCGAAGAGCAATTAAAAGCGATCACTCCCGATCAAGCACCGTCGATTACCGCTGTGCAAATTGCTGCGCTATCCTCGGCAAAATTGGCTGCAATGGAGGCAGAAGATATTGCGGCATTAAGTCTAAAAGCCATTGCAGGCTTTAATAAAACCAATATGGCAGGTTTAACGCTTGGCAATTTAACCGCTGAAGAATTAGCTGCATTTAGTCCCTCGCAACTTGGCTTGCTTTCAACTGCTCAAATTGGCGTGATTGACGCAGATAGTGCCAATTTGCTGACTCCTGCAGCAATGGGAGCATTGCGAGTTGATCAACTTAAAGCGATTTCAACAGCCGTCTTAACGGCAATTGAACCCGCTTCAATTGCTGGTTTAACATCGAAAAATATTGTTGGCTTGGACACTGCACAAATTGTGGCATTAAGTCCTGAACAAGCCGCTGCGCTTACTGCCACACATGGCAAAGCCTTAACTGCGACACAAATCGCTGCATTTGAAAGTGATGATTTTGCGGCATTACAACCCAGTACGCTTGCCGCGATTTTGCCCGCGAATGTACCGTCGATTAAGCCAGCAGTTTTTGGTGCGGCACTTTTAGAACAGCTTGTCGCGCTTAAAGCTCCCCAAGCAAAAGTGTTAACAACCGCGCAAATTGCAGCGTTGACGGCTGATAATGCGGGAGGTTTAACAGCGACGACATTAAAAGGGTTAACTGCTGATCAAGCAGCCAGTTTAACTCCTACAGCCATTGCGGCATTGAGTTCAAATGCGTTGAAAAATCTCAATATCACAAAATTTGATGCTAACGATATTGCGGCGTTAGATGCAGATGCTGCCATTCCGTTTTTAACGGCGGCGACAAATCAAATTGGTGGGCTTTCAGGTACACAAGCGGCGGCATTTACCGCTGGGCAAATTGCCGCAATGCCTGCAAAAATTTTCAAAGGCTTTACTTCAACGGCGTTGCCTTCGTTATCAGCCGACGCGATGAAACAAGTCACCACTGTACAATTAGGGGCGTTATCCACTGCACAATTGGAATCACTTACCAAAACGCAAACAACGGCACTGCTCACAAATGGCGATTCATCCGATTGGCTTTATTTGAAAAAAGGCTATGTCACGTTAACGGGAAATGGGACTGGAACAGGTATTAAAACCTCTACAACGGTAAATATCAGTACAACAAACGATGCAACGATTATTACCGCTGGTAAAAATGCGGTAACTATTACAGGTGGCGCGGGGGCTGACACCATTTATGGTAGTGATAAAGCCGATTCGATTTCAGGCGGCACAGGCTCTGACAAAATTTATGGTTACGCGGGAAATGACACAATTGTTTTTAGCGAAACAACGGACACAATTGATGGTGGTGACGGCAATGACACATTAGCAATTACAACCAATGCAACGATTCCAACTGATGCGAATTTAGTCAATGTTGAATTTATTACAGTCACTAGTGCAACAGCAGTAACGGCTGATTTAACAGGGCAAAGCGAAAACCTCAGCATTACAGCAAGCGGTGCAGGTGGTCAAACAATTATTGGCGGCAGCGGTGCTGACAGCATTGTTGGTACGACGGTAGCCGATAGTTTAGTGGGTGGCAGCGGCGCAGATACGATTTCTGGCGGTGCGGGTTTTGATACCATCACAGGTGGGGCTGGTGCAGATAAATTTATTTTCGCGACAACGCCTGATTTAAGTACAACAGAAATTACTGCAACGAAAGTGATTACGGATTTTTCAAGCACAGAAGGCGACAAAATTAGCTTAGGAACGGCAGGGGTTGCAAGTACGGCGGTTGCTCAAGTGAGTACGATTACACTCACAGGTTCAGATGCTGCCGATGTTGTGACAATTGGCGGGATAGCAACAGGTAATGTCACCGTAACAGGTGTGACGGCTGCTGACTTTGTTACCGCAATCACTGGCGCAACAGGTGCAACCGTGACGGCGGTTGCAACCAGTTCTACCGTTGTTACGTTGACTGCAAAAACAGCGGGTACACCTTTTACTGCAACGGCAACTTATGCGGATACAAACGCGAACTCAACATTGAACACCGCAACAATTGCGACAACAACGACAAATGTCACTGAATCAGGTAATTATCTTGAAGATGCAACGGCGTTTGGTGGATTAAGTTTATTACTTAGTGCTGCTAGCACAGCGTTAGATAGCAAAATTAAATACTTTGTCGGGAAAACTGGCAGTGATTCGTATCTTGTCACCGATGTTGACGGTACGGGATATACCAATGTCATTAAACTGACAGGTATTGGTTTAGATGTCATTTCAGCTACTGATATTGTTGCCTAATTCGCCCAATCGAAAAATTTTATTAAAAAATCGCGTCGCTTTGCCGTTATAAGGACGACGCGCTTAATAAACATTAAGTTGATAGAATTTTTAACGAGATGGTTTTTTTAACCAATTTGAGGATTTGACGATGGCT
>JAQTOT010000143.1 GCA_028713145.1 Methylococcales bacterium | reverse complement strand
ATCATGCGGTGGCATATTTTATTGAACCGTTATTCGCGTGTTTTGATAAAAATCAGTTTGAGCTGGTCGCATATTACAACAACACCAAAAACGATAATTTCACGGCGCGGATAAAATCGCATTTTGCGTTGTGGCGTGATGTGGCACCGTTAACAGATTTACAACTCGCGCAACAAATGTTTAATGACGGCATTGATATTGCCATTGATTTGTCGGGGCATACCGATAAAAACCGTTTGATTACGTTTGCTTATAAACCTGCGCCAATTCAGATTTCGTGGTTGGGTTTTCCAGGTACGACAGGCTTGAAAACGATGGATTATTACTTAGTTGATAACGATTGGTCGCCTGTTGGGATGTTTGATGATTATTTTGTTGAAAAATTGGTGCAATTGCCCAGTGTTGTGACATTCGCTGTGCCTGAAACGAATACGCCTGTTGTCGATTCTCCTGCTTTAAAAAATGGTTACATCACATTTGGCAGTTTCAACCGCACCAGTAAATTGACGCAACAAACATTAGATTTGTGGGGCAAAGTATTAAATGAAATTCCCACTTCAAAAATGATTATCGGCAATGTCTCAGACGATGCACTAAAACAGCAGCTTGAAAATGAATTTTCAAAACGTAACGTGTCGAGTGAACGATTAACGTTTTATGCGAAAAAATCGATTCCTGATTATTTGGCGTTACACGGTGAAGTTGATTTTATTTTAGATACCTTTCCTTATTGCGGCGGCACCACAACGGGCTTCGCGCTTTGGATGGGCGTGCCTGTTTTGTCTTATGTTTGGAAATCTTTACCAGGACGCGCAGGCGTTGCGTGGGCAAGTTGCGTAGGCATTGAAGATTCATTTATCGCGCATTCTGAAAATGAATTTATTGAAAAAGCCAAATACTGGTCACAAAAAGCTCAAGAGCTAAATTCACTGCGTCATCAATTCCGTTCACGAATGCAACAAGGGGTAAAATTAAAACCTGAAAATGTGGCGCGTGGCGTTGAACAAGCCTTAAAAATGATGTGGCAACGCTTTTGTGCAGGATTGCCTGTTGAGAGTTTTAAAGTTTAAAGAGAGCAAAAAATTATGCGACTTAAAACCGAACAAATCACAACGATTGTCGAAACAGTTCAAGCTGTGACGCTACAAGCCGCGAAAATTCGCCTGTTTGGCTCACGTTTGGATGATTTGGCAAAAGGCGGTGATGTGGATTTATTGATTGAAACACCGAAATTACTTGGTTTGTTGCAAAAAGCACAGTTAAAAAATTTGTTAGAAAGCCGTTTGAATTTACCTATTGATTTATTAGTGGTTGAGCAAGGTAAAAATTTAAGTCCGTTTCAAAAAATCGCTTTTGAAAAGAGCGTGTTGTTATGAGTGCAAAAGATCTATTAAGTGCTGAAAAGGCGTATTTAGCGCAATTGCTCGAAGCGATTGAGCGTTGTGTTTATTTTTTGGATGCCACGACAAAAAAACTACCGTTTCCTTTGCAAGGTGATGAATTAGAAACCCATAAAAAAGACGTAAGCCTTTTTGAATCGTTATCATCGTTTAATGAGCGATTTTCAAAATTGCAAGATACCTTAGCTTCTGCAATGCGCCATGCTTATTTGTTGTTTGGTGAAAAAAGTGAGCATTTTTTAAAAGTGTTGGCGTTTTATGAAAAATACGCCGTCATTGAATCGATTGAAACGTGGCAACAACTTCGCACGGCTAGAAATTTAGCCGCACATGATTATGAAACAAGCTATTATCAAATCGCAGAGCATTTCAACACGTTGCGCGAATTGTCGAATGTTTTGTATCAAATTTCTGGAAAATTCACGGCATTTTGCAACGTTGAACTTGGAATTAAACCCACGACAGCTGATTTTTCAAATGAATTTTTACAAATCGTTCGCTCAATTGAGACGGCTTAGTTCAGTATTTTTTTAAATGGCATTACGTTTGCGTACCGAACACAATCACAAACTAATTACAAAAAAGGGAAACTCATGAACGAAAATGAACAAAAAATTGATTTTTCACCTTTCGGCGATGCAATTTGCCAACTCGAAAAAAGCATGGGTTTTGCCACGTCTGAAATGGCAGAAAATGATGACGATTTGTTTGAGCAGTTTCGTAATTCTGTCATTCAATGTTTTGAATTTACCTATGAACTCAGTCACAAAATGCTGGTGCGTTATTTGGAAGAAACTGCCGCAAATCCTGAAGAAATTGATTTAAGTACCTTTCAAAACATTATTCGCATCGGTAATGAAAAAGGTTTGTTGCGTTCAGATTGGTCAGAATGGCGCGATTATCGCCAAGCAAGAACAAACAGCTCTCACACTTACAATCGAAGTAAAGCCGAAGCCGTTTATGAAATTGCCTTCGATTTTTTAGACGAAGCAAAATATCTGTATCAACAATTAGTTGAAAGAAGTGGAAAAAATGGCGCAGATTGATTTGCCTCCCCAAGATTTGAAGACAGTTTGTGAAATTTTGAAAACTCACGCGAGTAATTATGCGGTTTTGGCATTTGGCTCGCGTGTCAAAGGCAATGCAAAAAAGTATTCGGATTTAGATTTGGTAATTATGACAAACCACCCCTTATCGTTTTCAAAAATGGCAATCCTTAAAGAAGCCTTTGATGAATCCGATTTGCCAATTCGTGTTGATGTCGTGGATTGGGCGACGACTAGCGAAGCGTTTCGAAAAATTATTGAGCAAAACAAAGTGGTTATTCAAAAACAAGGATATTTATGAAACTCGCCATCATGCAACCGTATTTTTTCCCCTATTTGGGTTACTTTCAATTGATTCATGCTGTGGACAAGTTTGTTATTTTTGATGATGTTAATTACATAAACAAAGGTTGGATAAACAGAAATCGAATCTTAGTTAATCAACAACCCTGTTATTTTATAATGCCTTTAAAACAAGCCTCTCAAAACAAATTGATTTGTGACATAGACTTAGATTCATCTAATTGGCGCGATAAATTACTTAAAACAATTGCAAATACTTATCGAAAATCGCCATTTTTTGCTGATGTATTTCCTGTAATTGAAAAAATAATTTTGTTTAAAACCGAAAATGTAGCCGATTTTTTGGCAAACCAATTACTTGAATTGAGTAAATTTATCGGAATCAAAACAGAATTCGTCTTAACCAGTCGCGTTTATGAAAATCAATCTTTATCAGGACAAGAGCGAATTATTGATATTTGCAAACGTGAAAAAACAGATGTTTATCTCAATGCTATCGGCGGACAAACACTTTATGATTCAAAAACATTTAGTGATGCGGAAATTGAATTGCAATTTATTGAAATGAAACCATTGCCTTATCCGCAAAAATCAACTGAATTTGTGCCGTATCTTTCAATTATTGATGTGTTAATGAACGTTGGCGTTGAAGGCATTAAAGAGCATTTGAACGCATTCTAACAGTTGAACAATTAAACAAAATTCTGACATAAAATACTTAGTGGAATAAAAAATGGAACATATTTATTTACGAGAAATTACTCGAGCAGATATAACAACAACACATATTTGGCGTAATGATATAGATGTAGTTGAGGGACTTAGCTCTACATATCGTTATGTTAATTTTGAAACAGAAGAACAATGGTTTTCTAATTATCAAAATAATCGTTCCACACAAGTTAGATTAGCAATTGTCAATAAATCTGATGATGTTTTAATTGGGATGGTAAGTTTAGTTAATATCGATTTTTTATCAAAAACTAGTGAATTAGCTTTGCAAATTGGAAATAAAAATTTTTGGGGTCAAGGAATTGGAAAATTTGCCATTCAAGCTGCAATTGAACACGGATTTAATAATTTAAATTTAAATCGCATTTATCTTTATGTTTTAACTGAAAATAATCGCGCTCAAGCTGTCTACAGGTCAATTGGATTTAAAGAAGAAGGTATATTAAGACAAGCTATTTTTAAATCTGGTGAATACAAAGATTTGATATTGATGTCTATTATCAGAAATGAATATTTTTAATTTAAAAAGCGTTAGGAGATTTAATTATGAACAAAAGCATTCAAGATTTTTTATTTGATATTCAGTCTATAGGATGTTCTATTTTTGAAAATGTTGTTCCAGAAAAAATGTTAGCCCAACTGCGCTGTGATATTGAAAAACAAGAAAAAAAATGTCTGGAATGGCAGATAAAAAATGGTATTTCCGAGGGCATGGCAGGAAGTGGACACCATATACTTGGTGAAGGGGATAGCTTAGATGATTTTTTATATGAATTTTATTTAGATGAGTATATTCATGCGTACTTTGACGCACCTTACATATTGAACGCTTATGGTGTGTTCAATAACCGTCCTTATTCTGCAAATCCTTATTTGCATGGCCAGGGAATTCATCGAGATGTTCGAACATATTCAAAAGGTTTTCGATTGATGCTTAATATGCTTGTTATGATTGATGATTTCACAGTAGAAAATGGTGCAACAAGAGTGTTATTTGGTAGTCACCACATTAAAGAACGTCCAACAGATGATTATTTTGAAAAAAATGCTGTACAAATTACAGGAAAAGCAGGGAGCATTGTTTTATTTGATTCAGACGTTTGGCACGCTGCAGCACAAAATAAAACAGATAAGCCACGCAAAGCGCTTACTCCAATGTTCACACGAGCTTTTATGAAACAACAGATGGATTATCCAAGAATGCTCGGTGAAGATTTCCCTAAAAATGAAAAGATGCGGCAATTATTGGGTTATAACTCGCGTATTCCAGTAAATCATAACGAATGGTATCAACCACCTGAAAAAAGAATGTATAAACCAGGACAAGGATAAAAATATGAGAGATTACAACAAAGAACACGATGACAACGAAGAAAGAAAATACGCTTACGATTTTGATTATATTTTGCGTGGCTATGTTTTAAAAACGTTGTCGCCTTTTTTTGTAAAAGGCAAGGCGTTGGAATTAGGTTGTTTTGAAGGTGAAATGACCCGCTTGATTGCAAATTATTTCGATGATTTAACCGTAGTTGAAGCAGCAGATGATTTAATTCCCGTTGCAAAATCTAAAGTTTCAGAAAATGTGAAGTTTATTCACGGCACAATTGAGAATGTCGAATTAGAAGCAATTTATGATTCGATTTTTATCGTTCATACGCTGGAACATTTAGACAATCCAGTTGAAGCATTAAACACAATCAGCAAATGGCTAACGCCAACGGGAAGGTTATTTATTGTTGTACCGAATGCAAATGCTCCATCAAGACAAATTGCGGTGAAAATGGGTTTGATTGAACACAATAACGCAGTAACACCTGGTGAACTCGAACATGGGCATCGTTGCACTTACAGCTTGGATACATTGGAACGTGACGCGAGAAAAGCAGGTTTAAAAATTGAATCTCGTGGTGGTGTGTTTTTTAAACCCTTCGCAAATTTCCAATTTGATTTAATGCTACAAAACAAAGTCATTGATCAAAAATATATTGATGGTTGTTATGAGTTAGGAATGCACTACCCCGACTTAACTGCCAGTATTTATTTGGTTTGTGGTCGCAGTTAATTTTTATACCATCATTTTTAGGAAAAACCATGTTTGAAAAACTTACCTAACACCTTTAAAAACGTTTCACGATTTTGTACTTTTTAATTCCATACAGGCTCTTAAATTGAATTGAAACATACTTTTTTACGGATCTGCCAATATGTTAAGAACTTACGAAGCAACGCTCAATCATGGTCAAGTGCAATGGTTGTATGAACAGCCCAACATTGAAAGCGCACGCATTATCGTGACGATTATGGAAGAATTTAAACCGCGCACTAAACGTCAACCGCCTGTATCTATTGCAGGGAAAGCAAAAACGCTTGGCGATATTATTAGCCCAATGACGGACGACGGAGAGTGGGAATGTCTGAAATGATTGTGCTGGATACGCACATTTGGTTTTGGTGGATTAACGAAGAACATCACCGTTTTCCTGCTTCTTGGTTAGTAAGAATTGAAAATGCCGATAAGGTTGTTGTTTCGCCAGTGTCATGTTTTGAGATTGCACTCGCTAATCAACGTGGCAGATTGATGTTACCGTGTGATGCAGATGATTGGTTGCGTGATGCACTTATTCCCGCTGGTGTTGAACTTTTGCCCATGACAGCGGCGATTGCAACACGAGCAGTTTTATTGTCGCCAATTCACAAAGACCCTTTCGATAGAATTATTATCGCTAGTACGCTCGAACATAATGCCCAACTCGCCAGTATCGACGGCAATTTTCCGCTTTATGTGGAGCTTCAATCAAATTTAATGCAAGCGTAACTTTATAGAGAAAAATCATGTTTGAAAACTTACCCAACACCTTTAAAACGTTTCACGATTCTGTAGTTTTTCATTCGATTCACAGCGAAGAAACTGTTTTGTATTGCACAGCGTAGTTTTTATTGGAAAACATACAAAAATTTTAAGTTTGATTTATGAAGTGGCTAACAACTAAGCAAATCCAAGAAATGGGCTTTGCAAAAATCGGCGATAACGTTTTCTTATCCGACAAAGCCTCTTATTACAATTGCCAAAACATTCGAATTGGCAATCACGTTCGAATTGATGATTTTTGCGTTTTATCCGCTGGCGAAGGTGGCATTGATATTGGTAACTATATTCACATTGCCGTTTTTTCGTCATTGATTGGCGCAGGAAATATCTCACTTGCTGATTTTTCTAACATTTCTTCGCGGGTTGCAATTTACAGCAGTAACGATGATTACAGCGGTGAATTTATGACCAATCCGATGATTCCCGCAGAATTTACGAATGTGCAACATGGAGACGTAAAAATTGGTCGTCATGTCATTATTGGTTCGGGTTCGATTATTTTGCCGAATGTGATTTTAGAAGAAGGTGTTGCCGTTGGCGCGTTAAGTTTGATTCGCAAAAATTGCGAAGCGTTTGGTATTTATTCGGGGTCGCCTGCAAAACGAATTTCTGAGCGGCAACGCGGTTTATTAGCATTGGAGAAAATGTTTTTAAACAAGTCATTAACAATGCGTTAGCGTTATTTTTACAATTTTGAAATTAACGCCATCACGTTTGTGAAGGTATCTTGCCACGCATCAAGTGTTGTCTGTTCATAACGTTCATTTTTGAGTTGCTCGTCTAAAATCGAACTCGCTTCATGTAACGGTGTTATGCCTAAATTCCCCGCTGACCCTTTTAACGTATGCAAACATTTTTGCGCGTCGTTAAGTTGCTTGTTCGCAAGCAATGTTTGGATTTTGACATCTTCTGTTTTGAATTTTTCTTTAAATCCATAAAGTAAGCGAATCAAGGTTTTTTCATCACCTGCCAGCATAGTTAGCACACTCGTCAAGTCAAAACCTTCTAAAATCCCTGCTAAATTTGGAGACGCATCAACC
>JAQTOT010000142.1 GCA_028713145.1 Methylococcales bacterium | reverse complement strand
TAAATTGACGTGACTAAAATCAAGCGGTGTTTCTTCAAAATCAATACGAATTAACTGCTGATGCTGCGCCATGCCGCGCAATTTGCAAATGGTGTGCAGGTTTTTTTCTTCCAAAAAATCACAATTAACCCCTTCCGTACGCAATAACCGTTGCAATTGCTCACCGTTCGAATCATCACCAATTACGCCAAGCAACGTCACGTTTGCACCCAATTTTGCAATGTTTAACGCTACGTTTGCCGCGCCACCGACACGATCTTCAATATCTTTGACTTTGACCACAGGCACAGGTGCTTCGGGAGAAATCCGCGACGCTTGCCCAGACCAATAACGATCCAGCATCACATCGCCAATGACTAAAATTCGCGCGGCGGAAAAATCAGGCAACACACTAACCATGCAAACTCTCCTCAACAACGCCGCACCAATAATGTCCGATTAAAATATGCGTTTCTTGAATACGGGCTGTGATTTTTGACGGTACAGAAACCAGATTTGTCGCAAATTGCGCTAATGTCCCGCCGTTCTCGCCTGTTAACGCAATCACATTCATGCTTTTCACACGCGCAATTTGCGCGGCTTGAACCACATTTTTGCTGTTTCCAGAAGTTGAAATGGCAATTAACGTATCTCCCGCATTGCCTAAGGCTTCGATTTGCCGCGCAAAAACGCTGTCAAAATCAAAGTCATTTGCATGTGCGGTTAAAATTGAGCTATCGGTTGTCAGCGCAATCGCAGGCAAAGCGCGGCGTTTGATTTGATAACGCACCACAAATTCTGCGGCGATATGTTGCGCGTCCGCCGCGCTGCCACCGTTTCCGCACAATAACACTTTGTTACCATTTTCAAAGGTTTTGATTAACACCTTTGCAGCGGTTTCAACCGATTCAGCGCACGATTGCGTGAGTTGCATCACGCTCAAATGTTCGTTTAATTCTTGATTAAATGTTTTCACTTCTTTTTCTCACGCGCTCATTGACGCTTCAATATCGGCAATCGTTTTAGGTGCGCTGGCTGTCAAAATTTCGTGTCCGTCTTTGGTCACTAACACATCATCTTCAATGCGAATCCCAATGCCGCGCCACTTTTTATCAACCGTTTTGCAATTTTCTGGAATATACAAACCTGGTTCGATGGTTAAGACCATGCCTGCTTGCAATAACCGCCATTCTTGATGGATTTTGTAATCGCCAACATCGTGAACATCCATGCCCAGCCAATGCCCAATGCGGTGCATATAAAATTGTTTGTATTTTTCGTCTTTAATCAATTTTTTAACACTGCCTTTGAGCAAGCCCAATTTCACTAAACCTTTCGTCATCACTTCAACGGACGCATCATGTGCTGCATTCCAAGGCACATTGGGTTTAACTTGTTCAATTGCAGCAAATTGTGCATCTAATACTAATTGGTAAAGTTGCGCTTGTGGCTCGGTAAATTTGCCTGAAATAGGAAATGTGCGCGTAATGTCAGCAGCGTAATGATCGCATTCTGCGCCTGCGTCAATCAGCAATAAATCCCCATTTTTTAATTTGTCGTTGTTTTCGGTGTAATGCAACGTGCAGGCATTTTTTCCACCCGCAACAATTGAAGGATAGGCAACTGCTCGCAGTCCTGCACTCATAAAATGATGAATAATGTCGGCTTCAATTTGATATTCGAATTGACCTACACGGCAATTTTGCATGGCTTTAATATGCGCTTGGGCAGTAATTTCTGCGGCGCGGCGCATTAGTTTTAATTCTTCGGCACTTTTAAACAAACGCATCTCGTGCAAAATCGGTTCAATCGACGCAAGTTCAGCAGGAGCTTGAACGCCAGAGCGTGATTTATCTCGAATATGGCGAATCCATTCTTGCAAACGATGGTCTAAATCCGAATCACGTCCCATCGGATAGAACACTTTATGTTTGTTTTCGAGCATCCCCGACAAAATTTCGTCCACGTCATCAATTGGAAACGAATCATCGGCGGCATAATGTTTTGTCGCTCCTTCAAGTCCTGCGTGTGCGCCTTCCCAAAGGGCTTTTTTTTCATCAAATTCACGACAAAACAAAATGTATTCGCCTTGTTCTCGACCAGGAATAAAAACAGCCAGTGCATCGGGTTCGTTAAACCCTGTTAAATAATAAAAATCGCTGTCTTGACGGAAGGGATAATCGACATCTCGATTTCGAGTGCGAACGCTTGCGCTCGCAATTAACGCGATATTATCTTTGCCAATGCGCTGCATGAGGTGTTTGCGACGTTTTTTAAATTCAGTTTGTTTCATTTTTCTTTTTAGGTTATTTGTAATTTTAAAATCTAGCGCACAAACAATTCTTCGCCAAACATATCCATTAAGAAATGCCGATATTTTTCGGCTTTTGCAATTTGTAAATGTTCCAGCGGATTAAAATTATCCGTCAAAATGACACCATCTTTGCTGTCAATTGGAAACAAACGATTTTGCAACCACGCTTGTTGTTCCATTTTTAAACGTTCGTTGTGAATATCAAACGGTTTCGCCGACGCTAAAAAAATAAAATCGTTGAAATCTTTGTTCGGTTCGGAAATAAAAGTGGTTTGCTCTGGAAAAACTTGCGCCAATGTTTTGCTGACTGTGTTTAACGCGCTTTGTTTGCCGTTTGCAAATGCCACAAAATTCACTGCCAAAATACCTTGTTCCGTCAGTAAGCCTTGTAATTGTTTTAACGTTTCAACGGTTAGCAAATGCGCGGGTTCTGAACCGCCTGTAAAACAATCATGAATAATTAAATCGTATTGCCCGCTTAAACGGCGAATTTCATAACGGGCATCGCCAACAATCGCTTTGCCTGTGGGTTTAAAACCGAAATAATCTACAGCGGCTTGCGCGACAGCGGGATCAATTTCTAATGTATCAACGATAATTCCATAACGGTCATTCAACACTTTCGCCATGTGTCCCGCGCCTAAACCGACAATTAACGCTTTTTTCATTTCAGGGCGCAGTGCGGGAATCAATCCGACAATATCTTGATAACTTAATTGGCTTTCACCTGTTTTGATGCTTGATGCGCCAATGGCTGAACCATCCGAAGTGAGCAATCGCAAATCACGCCCCGCAACATCAATCACGCGCACCCAACCGTATAAACTTTCTTGTTCAAACAGCACGTTGAATTTTTCATTTGGGCGAACTTGCCCCGCTTTGACAACGCTAGGCAAAAAGCCTAATCCCAACACAATTAACAATACGCTCGGCAATAAGGATGCAACAGATTTTAATTGCTTGCGTTCGATTAAACCGATGGCAATGGCAAGCGTAAAAAGTATCAAACTCGTGGCAATTAGAATTTCGCGTGAACCAAATAACGGGAATAAAAATAAGCCCAAAATCAACGTACCAAAAACGCTACCTAGCGTACTGACCGCATAAATTGTTCCTGAGCTATTCCCAACGCTATCGAGTTGTGCAGTCGATAATTTAATCGCAAACGGGCTAACCATGCCGAGCATCATTAAACTAGGCAAAAACAAAATTAACGCGCTCACAAATGCCCCACCACGCAAACCCAATGAATCGGTTGCCAATAAAACAGGGCGGGTCAGCCACGGAATCATCAATGTTAAAAATGCTGCTAGTGCGATAATGAGCGACAGCCCTGTGCGTTTTGCCGAATCAGACCAACGCCCGCCGATAAAATACCCCAGCGTTAACGCAACCATTGTCACCGAAATGAGCGACGACCAAACGTATAAACTTGTTCCGTAAAAGGGCGCAATTAAACGTGTTCCTAACAATTCAATCACCATCACCGAGCCGCCGCTAATAATGACAGTCACTAATAAACCTAAACGTCCAAGCGGTGAAATAGGTTGCGCGTTTGTGTTCGACATAATTTTTCTCTGGTTAATGGTTTTTTGAAACCCAGCGTTTTTCACTGGTTGCCAATTTTTCTAATTTCCAAAATGGCGCATTCGCTTTTAATTCTTCCATTAAATAGCGACACGCTTCAAAGGCTTCTGAGCGATGTGCTGACCAAACACAAACTAAAACAATCGGTTCATTGGGCAAAATCTCGCCGACACGATGCACAATTAGGCAGTCCAAAATTTGCCATTGTGATTTTGCCGACTCAATAATTTTGCAAAGTTGCTTTTGCGTCATGCCTTCATAATGTTCCAGCATCATCGCTTGCACGTCGTCGCCTTCGTTAAAGTCGCGCATCGTGCCAATAAAAATACTGGTCGCGCCAAATTTGCCTTGCAAGGCGAGTTGCTGTTGAAACGATTGAATTTCAGCAAATGGGTCAAAAAGCGTGTCGCAAATTTTCATACTCACGTTTAACCGCCTGTCACGGGCGGAAAAAACGCGACTTCATCGCAATTTTTAACAGGATGCGAAAGCGGCACATAATCCATATTAACCGCCGCTAACGTGTTTTCAGGCAAGGGAACATCAGGGTTTGCGAGTTGCCAAACATCTAAAACCGTTTGTGGCTCGAAAATTTGTAATTCTGCCGTTGAATGTCCAAGCGTTTCTCTTAAACTGGCAAAGTAACGTAAATAAATCATGATTTGTTGAACAAAGTGTAAAAGTTTTTGGTTGATAATTCAGCCACGGAATGGAGCGAAATACCGCGTAAATCGGCGACAGTTTGGGCAACATGTGTCACATATTGTGGGTAATTTGGTCTGCCACGATGCGGCACAGGTGCTAAATAAGGTGAATCGGTTTCGATTAAAAATCTATCCGCTGGCACTTTTTTCGCCACGTCTTGAATTTGTTTTGCACTGTTAAACGTCACAATACCTGAAAAGGAAATGTAAAAATTCAAATCCAACGCCCGTTTGGCAAATTCCCAATCTTCGGTAAAACAATGAATTATGCCGCCAACGTCGCCCGCATTTTCAGCTTCCAACATATCAAGCGCATCTTGCCCAGCTTCTCTGGTATGAATAATGAGCGGTTTATTTAACGCTTTTGCCGCGCGAATGTGATGGCGAAAACGGTCTTTTTGCCACGTTAAATCCCCTTCGCTACGAAAATAATCCAAACCCGTTTCGCCAATCCCGATAACTTTTTCGTCTTTTCCTAATTCGATTAACTCGTCAGTAGTTGGTTCATGACCTTCGTTCTCATTGGGATGCACGCCAACGGTGACAGAAATTTCATCATAACCAGCCACCAATTCGCGCATTGCGCCGTAATGTTCTAAATCAATCGAAATGCACAACAAATGCTCAATTTGACGCTCTTTAATATGTTGCATCAAAACTGCAAAATCGTTTTCGTAAGGTTTTAAATCGAGGCGGTCTAAATGGCAATGTGAATCTACAAACATAAATCTCCTCGGTTACATGGTGTAAGTTGGGCGAGCGGAGTCGAGCGCACCCGCTAAATAGGTTTCAATTTTATTTTTAACTCCAATATCGTCTGCGCCAAATTGAATGCCAATTCCCGCCGAACGATAACCATCTGAACCCACAGGCGTTTTCCACACCACTTTGCCGTTAATGGGCAAACGCTCCGTTTCAGTCATTAAATTAAGCAACATAAAAACTTCTTGTCCCATTTCATATTCGCGGGTCGTAGGAATAAAAATACCGCCGCCTTGCACAAAAGGCATATACGACGCATACAGCGAATTTTTGTCTTTTAGTGAAAAGGATAAAACGCTTTGATTTGGTTTTGGTTGTTCAGCCATGATTTAACTCCGATTAAGCATTGCCCAAGCAATTAAAATTTCTTCCCATAACACTTGTTTGTTAATTTGCGTTTCAATGCGTCGCCGACTTTGCAAAAGTAAATCATAAAATTCGTACAGTTTTAACGGATTCACACGCGGCGCAAGTTCACTTAACGCATTTTTAAAATCGGCATGATACAAATTTTTTGGCGCAGATTGGTGACGATAACGCATTAAATCAATTACCCAAGAACTCACCCAAAATAACAACGTTGCTTCAGGTAGTTTCAGCCATTTTTCAGCAATGATGACAGGATGATTGGTTTGATTGGCGACCGCTAAAAATTCAGCAAAACAATCTCGACGTTGGGTTAAATGTTCATCGGTTGCGTATTGTTGCGCGAGAAGTGGCGAGCCTTGCGCGAGATTTAACACGATTTCGGCATTCGACGTTTGCTGTGAAAGCCATTGCAAAACCAGATTTTTGTCAGGCATTGCCATCGTAAATTTTTGGCAGCGACTTTTAATCGTGGCAGGCAATTTATTCATCCGATGCGTGACTAAAATCAAAATGGTGCGTTCGGTTGGTTCTTCTAAGTATTTTAAAAACGCATTTGCCGCTGCATTATTCATCGCATCCGCTGGATGAATTAACACCACCCGATAACGCTCAAATTGCGGTTTCAAACTCAGTTTTTCCATCAAATCACGAATTTGTCCAATGGTGATATTTTTACCGATTTCTTCGGGTGTAATTTCCATAAAATCAGGATGCGTCTGAGCTTTGAGCAACAAACAACTGCTGCATTTCCCACAGGCGAAACCGCCCTGTTGTGAATTTTCACAAAGCAGCGCGTGCGTGAACGTTTGCGCTAAATGCAATTTGCCGATGCCTAACGCACCATTGATAAGCAACGCTTGTGGTACGCGACTTTGTGTAACGTAATTTTGCAATTGTTGCCAATCGTTTTGTTGCCAAGGATAAAGTAGATTATTCATGTGTCACGCGTTCTTTTTCTGCAAATCTATCGAGCAAAATTGCCACTAACATATCGCTCATCACATTCACCACTGAGCGCACATGGGCAATAATCCAATCAATCGTCGCAATTAACGGAATGATTGCAATCACTAACTGTTCAGATAAACCTATAGTGCTTAACACGAGCGGCAAAGCAATCAATCCCGCTTCAGGAATGCCCGAAATGCCCACGCCGACCATCACAGCAGCGGCAACAATTAACAATTGCTGCGTTATATCCAAATTAAAACTAATCGCCTGCGTTAAAAATAACGGTGTAGCAAGCGTTTTCAATAACCGAATCACGAGCATTCCTAATTGCCCTAACGTGTCATTTTTTAGCAAGTCGAAAAAATAAGGCTCTGTGCCAAACAAAACGCCGAGTAATGTGCCAACACAGACACCGACAACAACTTGTAAAGATAAGGGCAATTTCGTTTTGGTTAACATGATTGATTTTGAAAAGCAGAGTGTGTGGCGAATTATCGCAGTAAGGGAGCTAAAACATTGACAATAATTTGCTGCACATCGGCGAGTGGCTGACCTGCTTTAATGAGTTTAATGCGTTGTGGATTGATTTCAGCTTGTAACAAATAGGCGCGAAGAACATCTTCAAAAAATTGTACGGTTTCAGATTCAAAGCGGTCAAATGCGCCGCGTTTCCCCGCGCGTTCCATGCCAATTTTTACAGGCGCATCGAGTAATATCGTCAAATCTGGGCGCAATCCGC